>NZ_JBFAOF010000534.1:0-4972 GCF_040675125.1 Spirillospora sp. NPDC049652
CGAGAACAGCACGCCCTCGGCCTTGGCGCGCTCGATCTGCGCGCTGAGGAACTCGGACGGCTGAACGTCAGGCCGCCGGGAACGCCGTGCGGACGAAGTCGGTCACCGACGTCGGCGCGACCGAGGGGTACCTGGCGTTGTCGAGCGCGTCGAACTTGCCCTTCCCCGTCACCATGCACCACTGGTACTGGAGCGCGACGTAGTCGAACGGGTTCTGGGTCCGCGCGGCCTGGCGCTCGATCTCGGCGCGCAGCTCGTCGGCGGTGCCGAGGTGCCGCAGCTCCAGCCCGCGTCCCGAGCCGTGCTGGACCGCCTCGTGGAACTCCCGCATCGACAGGACGTTCCCGGCGAACCGGAGCGTGCCCGTGGCCGCCGGGTCGAGCGCGACCTCGGCGGTGTAGGCGGCGGTGTCGGGCACGGAGGTCAAGTCGAGCGGCTGGTCCGGGTCGCCCCAGTGGGACAGGGTGCCCCGGTCCCAGTCGACCAGCCCCATGAAGCCGACCATCACCTCGTAGAACGCCCCGTTGAGCACGGAGACCACCTCGACGCCGGCGCCGGCGAACTCGGCGGCGGCCCGGCGGCGCCAGTCGATCATGAAGTTGTCGCCGTCGTCGAGCTTGCCCACGTCGATGGCGAAGTCGGAGGGGATGAACCGTCCGGCCCCGGCCTTCGCCGCGGCACGCGCGAGATTGGCCTGGCCGTCCACGATCACGTCGGGACCGCCCTGGACGGCCGAGATGACGGTGGCGGCGTCCCCGACGGCCTCGGCGAGGCGCTCCAGCGGGTCGGTGATGTCGCCCTCGACCACTTCGAGACCGCGCGAGCGCAGCGCCGTCAGCTTGTCGGTCTTCTCCGCCTCGGTGCCCGGCCGGACCATGGCCCGGACGGACGCTCCCCGGTCGAGAAGGGCGTTGACGATGTGACTTCCGAGCAGTCCCGTGGGGCCGGCCACGAAGACCTTGGAGGGAGATGACATGTTGGCTCCTGTTTCCTAGAACATCGGCAGGGTTCACCCGGGCCGGCAACGGCCCTTGGGTGTCTTGGGGGAGTCCGTCCAGGACTCGGGGAACGGGGGCGGCACCACGCGCGGTGCTCACTCCGTCCAGAACGAGCGCACGTCAAAGACCACGCACGTCGAGACCGTGCAGGTCAGAGATCACGCAGGTCAGAGACCGCGCAGGTCAGAGACCGCGCAGGTCAGGGAGCGCGCACGTCAGAGACCGGGCACGTTGGACCGAACGCGCGGCGGGGACGCGCGTGTCGGAAGGGAGGTCGCGCCCTCAGGGGACGCGGCGGGGTCAGGATTTCTTGATCGCCTCGGCGAAGGCGGCCAGGCCGTCGGCCAGGTGCTCGATCTCGGCGGGCTCCCAGCCGTCGAGGAGCCCCGCGATCGTGGCCGTTCTCGCTTTCCAGAGTTCGCGGATGGCGAGCTTGCCCTCCCGCGTGACGCTCACCAGCTGCGCCCGGGCGTCGGCGGGGTCCGGACGCCGCTCGATGAACCCGCGCGTCTCCAGGCGTTTGGCCGGAGGGGAGAGCGTGGACTTGTCCACCTCCATCAGCTCGGCCAGGACCGAGAGCCGCACCGGAGCGTGCAGGGAGATCTGCGCCAGCAGCGTGTAGTCCCCGAGCGACAGCTCCAGTCCGGACGCCGCCATGATCCGCCGCCGCGTCGCCGGGGCGAACATCCAGTTGCCCACGGTGGCCAGCGCCGCCGCCACCCGGTCGGTGGCCTCCCGCTGCCGGCCGTCCGCGTTCTCCGGCGCGCCTTCCATCCCGGCCCCCTCGCTCCCATTGGTTGGTTGGGCACAACCAACTATGCACCCGCGACGTGATCTATGCAAGTGCATTCATTCGGCGGCGTCGCCTTCGGCGGCGGTGGCGTAGCGGCGGGCCAGGCGGGCGAACGCGTCCTTCAGCTCGGACGGGCCGACGACGGTGATGTCCGCGTCGAACCTCCCGAGGGCGGCGGCCAGAGCGACCCATGACCACGAGCCCGCGATGAGGCGACACCGGTCGGGGCCGAGTTCCTCGATGACGCCGTCGCGACTGTGGCGGGCCACGACTGCGGCGGGCAGATCGAGGATCACCTCGCCACGGCACGGCCAGTCACCCGAACCGTGGGAACCGGAGAACCGCCCGATGACGAAGGCGGCCACATCCCCGCCGGGCAGCTCACGCGGGGAGAACCGCGGGCCTGGGAGAGTGCGCGGGGTCATGCGGTCCGCGCGGAAGACGCGCCAGTCGGCGCGGTCGAGGTCCCAGGCCACGAGGTACCAACGCGCACCCCGGGTGACCAGGTGGTGGGGCTCCGCGCGGCGTGCCGGGCCCGGCGTCCGGGGAACGGCCCCTTCTCCAGGGGACGCGTAGTCGAAGCGCAGCACTTCACGTGCCTGGACGGCGGCGCTGAGCGCCATGAGCACACCGCTGTCGGCCTGCGGTTCCGGACGGGCCACCGGGCGCGCGACGGCGGTGAACCGGACGGCGTCGACGCGGTGGCGCAGCCGCGCGGGCATGACCTGCCGGACGGTGTTGAGCGCGCGGGCCGCCGCGTCCTCGATGCCGGCGCCGCTGGCGGTGGCGTTCTGGAGCGCGACGGCCAGCGCGACGGCCTGGTCGTCGTCGAACAGCAGGGGAGGGAGTCTCGTTCCGGCGTCGAGCCGGTAGCCGCCGTCCGGGCCTTTGACGGTCGCGATGGGATAGCCCAGCTCGCGCAGCCGGTCGACGTCGCGGCGGACCGTGCGGGAGCTGACCTCCAGTCGTTCGGCCAGCAGGGCTCCCGGCCAGTCCCGGCGTGTCTGCAGGAGGGAGAGCAGCGACAGCAGCCGCGCTGAGGTCTTCGGCATGTTCCTCAGTCTGCTCGAAGAAGAGGACACAACCTGGCCACTTCTCCTGCGACCTTCTTCCTCGTCCGAGAGAACCTCGAAGTTGAAGGAGCACACCATGTCCGTCACGACCACGGCACACCTGAACTTCCGCGGCGACGCGCGCGCGGCGCTGGAGTTCTACCGGTCGGTCTTCGGCGGCGACCTCGCCGTCGTCACCTACAAGGACGCGGGCGCCGTCCAGGACGAGTCCGAGGCCGACCAGGTGATGTGGGGCCAGGTGCACGCCGGCGGCGGCTTCCACGTCATGGCCTATGACGTGCCGTCGCACCTGCCCTACGAGCAGGGGACGAACGCGTTCTTCGTCTCCGTGCGCGCCGAGACGGCCGAGGAGATCACCGGCTACTGGGAGAGGCTCGTCGAAGGGGCGACGGTCGTGGTCCCGATGGGGCCGGCGGGCTGGGCGCCGGCCTACGGGATGGCGCGGGACCGGTTCGGCGTCGTCTGGGTCCTCGACGTCGTGAGCGGCCCGGCCGCCGGGTAGCGAGCCTGAGCGCGACCTGTCAGGTGAGGATGACTTCAGGTAAGTACGTCAGAATGTAAGAACAAAGTATTGACTTGCCTGGAGCGCCCGGACTACAAATGTGCTCCAAGCCACACGGGTGAACATTACGTGAACAGTTCGTGAACCCTGGTGGACGGACGGGCCACAGGAGGACGGGATGCGGGTCGGGCTACTGGGTGCGGGGCGGATCGGCGGGTGGCACGCGCGGCTGCTGGCACGGCACCCGCTCGTGGACGAGCTGGTCGTGGCGGACGCCGACCGCCGCCGGGCGGAGGTGCTCGCCGGTCCGCTGGGCGCCCGTGCCGCGGACCCGGAGGAGGTGTTCGCCGCCCGGCCCGACGCGGTCGTCATCGCCACGCCCACCGCGACCCACGCCGAGCTGCTCGTGCGGGCCTGCGAGGCGGGGATCCCCGCGTTCTGCGAGAAGCCGGTCGCGGAGGACCTCGCGGCGACCCTCGCCGTCCGGGACCGGGTCGCCGCGACCGGCGTGCCCGTCCAGATCGGGTTCCAGCGCCGGTTCGACGCCGGGTACGCGGCGGCGCGGGCGGCGCTCCGGGGCGGGAGGCTCGGCGTCCTGCACCGGGTCCACATGGTCACCGCCGACCCCGCCCCGCCGCCCGCCGAGTACGTCGCGGTCTCCGGAGGCATCTTCCGCGACTGCCAGATCCACGACTTCGACGTGCTGCGGTGGGTCACCGGCCAGGAGGTCGAGTCGGTCACGGCCGTCGGCGCGAACCGCGGCGCCTCCTACTTCGCCGAGGCGGACGACGTGGACGCGAGCGCCGTCCTGCTCGTCCTGTCCGGCGGGACGGTCGCCACCGCGCACGGCGGACGCTACAACGCGGCCGGCTACGACGTGCGGATGGAGCTGGCGGGCACGGCGGGGACGTGGGTGGTCGGCCTGGACGAGCGGGCGCCGCTGCGCTCCGCCGAGCCCGGCGTGGACTGGCCCTCCGGGGACTCCTGGGGCGACTTCCGCGAGCGGTTCGAACCCGCCTACGCGACCGAAATTGGAACGTTCCTCGACGTGGCCCGAGGCCACGCCCCCAGCCCGTGCACCGTGGACGACGCCCTGGCGGCCCTGCTGATCGCCGAGGCGGCCACGCTGTCCCGGCGCGAGGGACGCACCGTCCGGCCCGCCGAGTTCACCCCCGCGGAGGCGCGATGACCTGGGCGATCGCCTTCGGGCTCGTGGCACTCGGCTTCGTCTACGTCAGCGGGGTCAACGACGGCGCCACGCTGCTCGGCCTCGGCGGCCGGTACCCGCGCAGCTCCCGGCTCGCGCTCGCCGTCCTGGTGGTCGTGCCGCTGGTGGTCGTCCCCGAGGCGGCCGGACTGTCGGTCGCCCGGACGTTCACCGAGCGGCTCGCCGACCTCGGCGACCCGCACGGCGCCGAGGCGTTCCTCTTCGGCGTGGCGGTCGCCCTCGCGGTGGTCGTCGGCCTGTCCCTGCGCGGCCTGCCGACCAGCCTCACCCTGGCCGTCGTCGGCGGCATCGGCGGGGCGGGCCTCGGCGCGGGGCTCCCGGTCTCGTGGTCGGGCCTGGCCGCCGTCCTCGCGATCGGCGCCGCCGCGCCCCTGGTCG
>NZ_JBFAOF010000535.1:0-4970 GCF_040675125.1 Spirillospora sp. NPDC049652
GGCTCGGGCGGGTGAAGCGCTCCCGAGCGCGGTCGCGAGCGTCGCCGCGGTCAGCGCGGCCAGGGTCTTGGCTGTGGGGACGTGAAGCACGTCGCCTCCCCGGTGATCGAGCCGCCGACCTTCGCGCGACGGCTGAAACGATCAAGACCCTCCCCCAGGCCGGGTCACCGGAAGCTGTGCGAACAGTGAAGACGCCGCCGTCCCCCGGCCAGGCGGCGGCCGGTCCCGTCGGGCGAGCCGGGTGGCCGGACATGGCGTCCCATGGGTGGATTTCGTGGAACGCGAGATCCGGTGGGCGGGGATGCGGTAGTTGTGACAGGGCAGCGATCACCGCCTCACCGACCGTGAAAGAGGGCCCATGGCCGAGCAGGCACCCCCCGGGATCGACACCACCGTGGCCACGGCCGCGCGGATGTACGACTACTACCTCGGCGGCAAGGACAACTTCGCGGCCGACCGCGAGGCGGCCGAGCAGGTCCTGGCGGCGGCGCCCGAGGTGCGGCCGATCGCGGTGGAGAACCGGCGGTTCCTGCAGCGCGGCGTCCGGTACCTGGCCGAGCAGGGTGTCACGCAGTTCCTCGACATCGGCACCGGCCTGCCCACGCAGGGCAACGTGCACCAGATCGCGCAGGCGCACGATCCGGCCGCGCGGGTGGTGTATGTGGACAACGACCCGATCGTCCTGGCGCACGCGCGGGCGCTGCTGAGCGGGGACTCGGCCACCATGGTCATCACCGCCGACCTGCGCGACCGGGACGCCGTGCTGGAGGCCGCGTCCGGCCTGCTCGACCTGTCCCGGCCGTTCGCCCTGCTGATGGCCGCGGTGCTGCACTTCGTCCCGGACAGCGACCGGCCGCACGACCTGGTCGCCGGGTACCGGGACGTCCTGCCGTCCGGCGGCCACCTGCTGCTCTCGCACGTCACCGGCGACACCCGTCCGCGGTCGTCGGCGGGCGCGGCCGCCGCCTACCGCAACACCCGCAACCCGGCCACGCTCCGCCCGGTCGAGCGGATCGCCGCGTTCTTCGGCGACTTCATCCTCGTCGAGCCCGGCCTGGTCCCCGTCCCGCAGTGGCGTCCCGACTCCCCCGTGCCGGACACGGCCGAGGACATCTGGATGTACGGAGCGGTCGGCCGCAAACCCTGACTCGGGTCAGCGGGGGACGAGCCGGAAGCGCTGGTTGAAGGCCCCGGTGCAGTGGTACTGGATGATGCGCGCGCCGCTGGCCGCGGAGTGGTTCCTGACGTCCAGGCACTTGGTGGCGAACGTCCGGATCTCCTGGCCGCCCTGGGCGGGGACCAGCCGGAACTTCTGGTTGACGCCGCCGGTGCAGCTGTACTGGACGATGGAGGCGCCGTTGTCCACCGACGACCTGCGCACGTCCAGGCACTTGTCGGCGAACGTGTGGATTTCGAGGCGGCCGCCCGACGGGACGGTCCGGAACCGCTGGTTGAAGCCGCCGGTGCACCGGTACTGGATGATGTGCGCCCCGTTGGCCGAGGACGCGTGCCGCACGTCCAGGCACTTGTGGGCGAAGGTGCGGATCTCGACCCCGCCCTGGGCGCGGGCGACCGGGGCCCCGAGCGCGACCGGAGATCCGAGTACCGCCGGGGAGCCGAACGCGACCGGAGAGCCGAGGGCGGCCGGTGCGGACGCGAGGACGGCGGCGGCAGGCAGGCCGGTCACGAGCCAGGCGATCGGACGTTTCATACCAACTCCCTCGTGGGTGAGACCTTCGCAGCCTTCTTCCCCAGAGGCGCACTCTTTGTAACTGATCAGACACAAGTAGCTACCATTGCCGCGGCGACGAGGCCGGTCTCGCCGGCCGCTTTCGCGGGGCAGGGGGACGCGGGCCGGGACTATCGTGACGATCATGGAATTTCGACGGGTCGGGACCAGTGGGCTGCGCGTCAGCGAGATCGTCTTCGGCAACTGGCTGACCATGGACGGGCAGATCGACCAGGACGCGCAGGTCGCGTGCGTCCGGGCCGCGCTGGACGCCGGGATCACCACCTTCGACACGGCCGACGTCTACTCCGGCGGACTCGCCGAGGAGGTCCTCGGCCGCGCCCTGGACGGCGTGCGGCGGTCGTCGGTGGAGATCGCGACGAAGGTGTGCCTTCCGGTCGGCGACGGCGCCAACGACCGGGGCCTGTCCCGCAAGCACATCGTGGAGAGCTGCCACACGTCCCTGCGGCGGCTCGGCACCGACTACCTCGACCTCTACCAGGCGCACCGCTTCGACCCGGACACCCCGCTGGAGGAGACCATGCGGGCGTTCGCCGACCTGGTGCGCCAGGGCAAGGTCCTCTACGTGGGCGTGTCGGAGTGGACGGCCGAGCAGATCGAGCGGGGCCACGCCCTCGCGGCGGAGCTGGGCGTCCCGCTCATCTCCAACCAGCCGCAGTACTCGATGCTCTGGCGCGTCATCGAAGCGGAGGTCGTCCCGGTGTCCCAGCGCCTCGGGCTGGGGCAGCTCGTCTTCTCGCCCGTCGCGCAGGGCGTCCTGACCGGCAAGTACCTGCCGGGCGGGCAGCCTCCCGAGGGGTCGCGGGCGGCCGACGACCGCGGTTCCCGCTTCGTCGGCCGGTACATGGCGGACGCCGTGCTCGAAAGCGTGCAGCGCCTGCGTCCGCTGGCCGAGGAGGCCGGGCTGAGCATGGCTCAGCTCGCCGTCGCCTGGACGTTGCAGAACCCGGCCGTGGCGGGGGCCGTCATCGGCGCGTCCCGCCCGGCGCAGGTCGCCGAGAACGCCGCCGCCGCGGGCGTCCGCCTCCCGGACGACCTGCTGGAGCGCATCGACGCCACGCTCGGCGACCTGGTCGAGCGCGATCCCGCCAAGACCGCCGACCTCTTCAACGTCATGCCCGCCTGGCGCCGCTGACGGGCGGGTGCAGGCGGGCGGTCAGGTAGGCGAGGATCTCGTCCCTGGCCTGCACCGTGGGGTGCCCTTCCTGGTCGACCAGGTGGGCGGTGACGACGCTGTGGGGCGTCTGGACCGTGTCGCGGAAGAACGGCGGCGGGTCGGTGTTGGCCGCGTCGCCGGGCAGGACGCGTCCGTCGAAGGCGTCCCCGAGGAGGGCGCGGTAGGCGGCGAAGCGCCGGCCCGTGCACCAGCGGTCGTTGTCGAAGCGGTAGGCGAGGACGGTCAGCCCGTCGTGTTCGACGCGTTCCCGGATCGCCCGCGCGTCGTCGTCGCCGAGTTCGAGCCCGTCCGGGTCGTCCAGCGGCAGCGAGGGGTGGTTCACCACCGGCGCGATGACCGCCGGTTCGAGCGCCATGGTGAGGGCGAAGTTGCCGGTGAAGCAGAGGCCGATCGCGCCGACCCCGGGTCCGCCGCTCTCGGCGTGGGCCTGGCGGGCGAGTCCCCGCAGCCACGCCGCGACGGGGCTCGTGCCGCCTCCGCCGAACGCGCGGAACTCGACGCTGACGCACGCCCGGCGGATGACGTCCGCGCCGGCCTCGACCGTCGGGTAGGCGCCGTCCCGGCCGAACAGCGACGGGACGTACACGGTGAAGCCCGCGTCGCGGACCCACCGCGCCAGCCGGAGGACGTCGGGGCTGATGCCGGGCATCTCCGGCATGACGACGACGGCGGGTCCGGACCCGGCGGCGTACACGGTCTTCTCGACGCCGTCCACGTCCACGCGCCGGCGGGAGAAGTCGGTGATCGCGTCGTCGTGCTGTCGCTCAGCGGTGCTCATGGCCGCCAGCCTGGCGCGGACGGCCACCGCCGCACGAGAGGCCAGATCGCCATGTACGGGGGTAATCTCGCCACTGGTGTCGGGGTGGGAGGAGCGCCGGGATGAGCGCGTTGCGGGTCGGTGTCCTGGCCTATCCGGGGTGTTTCGCGTCGGAGGTCTTCGGCGTCCCCGACCTTCTGACGATGGCCGCGCACGTCGCCGGTCCGGACCGGGCGGGCTTCGAGGTGTCGGTCGTCTCGCCCCGCCGCCGCGTCGCCGCGTCGGGCGGCGCCGCGCTGGCCGTCGCCGCGCCGCGCGAGGTGGACGTCCTGGTCGTCCCGGGGTTCGAGCTCGCGCCGGACCTGGATCTGGACGCCCGGCTCGCCGCCCTCACCGCCGAGATCGCCGTCATCCGCGCGCACGCGGACGCGGGCGGCGCGGTCGTCTCCATCTGCGTCGGGGCGTTCGTGCTCGCCGAGGCCGGGCTGCTTAGCGGACGCCGCGCCACCACGGCGTGGCTCTTCGCCGAGCGGCTCGCCCGCCGCTGCCCCGACGCCGACGTCCGGTCCGACCGGCTGGTCGTCACCGACCGGGGCGTGACCACCACGGCGGCCTTCAGCGCCATGTACGACTTCGCGCTCGGCCTCATCCGCCGCCACAGCGGGACGGGCGTGGCACGCGCGACCGCCCGCATGGCGCTGCTGGACGACGCGCGGTCGTCCCAGAACCCCTACGTGGACGCCAGGCTCCTCCCCCAGCCCGGCCACGACTTCTCCCGCAGGGTCATGCGGGAGCTCGACCAGAACCTCGCCGCCCGGTACGACCTGGCCGCGCTGGCGGAGACCTTCAGCGTCAGCACCCGGACGCTGCTGCGCCGCTTCGCCGAGGAGACCGGCCAGAGCCCGCTCGCCTACCTGCAGGCGGCACGCGTCCGCCGCGCCCGCCACCTGCTGGAGACCACCGACCGGACGGTCTCCGGCATCTCCGCCGCCGTCGGGTACGGCGACCCGGGGACCTTCGCCGCCCTGTTCGCCCGCCACACCGGCCAGCGCCCCAGGGACTACCGCGCGGCCTTCCGCCGCCGCGTCTGACCGCGCCGACACCCGCTCCCACCCGGGACGGGCATGGCCACCCGCCACCGCCTGGACACCGTGAGTGATGATGGTGACACGGGGAATCGGCCGGAAGGGGACTGGCCATGGAGGCACCGTCGCGGGCCACCGCGCCCAGCCCGCGGTCCGCCGCCCGCAGGCTGTGGGCGCTGCGGGACGAGGCGCTGCTCGTCC
>NZ_JBFAOF010000536.1:0-4966 GCF_040675125.1 Spirillospora sp. NPDC049652
GTCCCCACAGACGCCCCGCCAGGCGTCCCCCCGGCTGTCCCGGCGCCACGCCCTGGCCGCGGTGCCGGTGGCCAGCCCGGCGCGGACCGGAGCGCCGCCCGGTCGCCGGACGAGGCGAACGTCCGCGACCAGCGGCGAAGCGTGGACCCGGCGTACAGGACGCGCTCCAGCGGGCCGAGCCCGGAGCTGCGGGTGAACAGCCAGAGCTTGTTGCGGACCTCCAGGTAGAACCGTTCGCCGGGGTCGGTCTCGGCGCCCCCGAACACTCGGGTCTTGTGCACGACGACGCTCCGCGGGCAGAGCAGGCCGCGCCGTCCGCGCAGCATCCGGGTCGTGAACTCGAAGTCGTCGTTCCAGAGGAAGTAGTCCGCGACCGGCAGGCCGCGCTCCCGCACGGTCGCCGCGTCCACCAGGACGGAGACGAACGAGGCCGACCGGATCGGGACGCAGCCCGCGGCCTCCGCCCGGGCCCGCTCCGCGGCGGACGCCAGCGGCTTGGGACGCGGCGTGTTCATGGGGTGGTCGCGTCCGTCCGTCCAGACGACGCGGCTGGCCAGCAGGACCGGCGGGCCGTCCGGGCCGGTCGCGGCCTCGCGCGCGTCGAGCAGCGCCTCCAGCGCGGACGGTTCGGGAACGGTGTCGTCGTCCAGCAGCCACAGCAGGCCGGGCCCGTCCGGGCCCGCGAGGGCGTGCGCGATGCCCGCGCCGAACCCGCCGGCGCCGCCGATGTTGCGGCGCAGCTCCACCAGCTCGGCCTCGGGATACCGCTCGCGGACCAGCTCGGACGAGTCGTCCGGCGAGGCGTTGTTCACCACGACCACGCGGTCGGGCCGCCGGGTCTGGGCACGCAGCGCCTCCAGGGCCTCGACGAGCAGGTCCCGGCGGTCATAGGTGACGACGACGGCCGTCACATGCGCGTCCGCCCGCGGTGCGTCCGGGATTCCTTCGGTCATCTCACACGCTTCGCGGCGGTCGCGCGGCGGGCGGCGCGCTGGAGGCCGGTGCTCGGTGCCGCGGCGGTCTCGACCAGGCGGTCCAGGCTGTCGCGGACGTCGGCGAGGCGGCCGCGCAGATGCGCGAGGCCGACCCGCTGCCGGGCGTCGGCCAGCCGTTCCAGGAGGGTCGCCACGACCTCCACGGACGCGGCGGCGATCACTTCGTCCGGCACGTCGTCCGGCTGGAGCGCGTCCGCCGCAGGAGCCGGGACGGTCAGCTCCGCCAGGTCACCGACGATCCGGTACCCGCCCGCCCGCAGCGCGGTGACCAGCTGGTTCGTTCGGGCGACGGCCCAGGCGTGGTGCCGCGCGGGCAGTCCCATGGGCGTGTCGCCGGGGCCGAGGCCCGCTTCCAGGTGCTCGCGGACGGCCCATTCGTAGTCGCCGCCGAGCGCCGGTCCGATCCGGACGTTCAGCCGCCGCAGCAGCTCGGCCCCGGCCGCGGGCAGCGGCGCGACGTCCTCGATGCCGCCGAGGTCGCAGGCCCGGGGGTCGATGCCGATGACCTCGCAGTACCGCTTCCACAGGACGCCAGGACCGGACTCCGCGGCGGGCAGCGTGATGACGTGGATGTTCTCGCGGGGGACGACCCGCTCCCATGTCCCGAGGACCCGCAGCGGGTCGTGCAGGCCCCAGAACATCGGCCCGTACGGCTCGGGCGCGTCGGCGCCGAGCTCGACCAGGTCGTCCACGAACCGGCTGAAGGGGATGCTGTGCGCGTGCCGGAGCTGCTCCTGCCAGTCGAGCACGAGCTGCGAGCCGAGATCGCGGGTCACGAAGACCACGTGCACGCCGGCGGGCTCGAACGACGCGACCGCGCGCTTCGCCTGCTCCTCGGACGCGCCGCCCAGCAGTTCCTGGGAGAACACGACGGTTCCGCCGTCGAACGCGCGGGCGCGGGCGGCGATCCGGTCCCAGGCTCCCTCCCAGGCCGGGTCGCGGCGGCCGCCCCAGGACATCTCCCGCAGGTCCATGACCGCGCCGAAGTGCTCACGCGGCCCGGACACCGGGTACGACACTCCGGCCGCGCCCAGCCGGTTCCGGTTCGCCCACAGCGCGCGCTGGAGGAAGCCGGCCCCGGCCGCGGGCGCGCCGACGTGCAGGAACACGGACCTGTCGGATCGGTCGGGCATCGGTGCGGTCACCTCGGTTCGGTCGGGGGAGTGGACTGGGAGGAGGAAACGGCATCGCCCCGACCCTCCGAGGCACCGGTCGTTCCGGACCCACCGGGGGCTCCGGGTGCGTCGGACTTCCCGGGATCGTCGGATGGCGGCGGGCGGAGCCGATGGTAGGCGCGGCGGACGGCCGGATTCGCCTTCACGGCGCGGGCCGCCCGCTCGGGGAGGGGAGCGGCGTCCGCGATCAGTCGGCGGACCTCGTCGTCCAGCCGACTGGTCTCGGCGGCCAGCTCGTCCAGCTGCTCGGCCGCGCCGAGGAGGCCGTCGGGGAGCCCGGCGAGGAGCCGCTCCTCCTCGCGCAGCCGGTGCAGGACGGCCCCGACGGCGTCGGCGGCGGCGTCGGCGATCTCGGCCCAGCGCTCCCGGTCGGGATGCCCGCCGGACGCGTCGCGCACCGTCCCGGCGTAGGTCGGGATCAGCTCGTAGAGGTCGCCGACCACGCGGTATCCGGCGGCCCGCAGTCCCTCGACCGCCTGGATGGACCGCTCGACCGCCCACGGCATGTGCTCGACCGGCAGTCCGATCCGGCCGGACGGCCGCTGCGTCAGCACCTGCTGCGCGAGCCGGAGCTTGACCTCGTCGTTGTAGAGGTGCCAGTCCACCCGCTCCTCGACGGCCAGGTTGAGCAGCCGCAGGAACTGCGTCTCGGCGAGTCCCAGGGACGGGTTGGCGAACACGGCCGACAGGTCGCAGGCGTCCGCCGGGATGCCCACCGCCTCGCTGAACCGGCGCCACAGCAGGTCGTGCGGTGCGCCCGGCCGGGGCAGGGTCACCACGTGGACGCGCTCGGGCGGGAGGTCGGCCGCCCAGCGGCCGAGGACGGCCACCGGGTCCTGCAGCCCCCAGAAGAGCCGGGCGACGTCGAACGAGTCCCAGTCCGGCCGGGAGATGGCGTCGACGAACTCGCCGAACCCGGTCGTGAACCGGTTCTTGACGTCCTCCTGCCAGTGCGCCGGTATCTGCCGCGCCAGGTCGCGCACGGTGAACACGACGTGCACGTCGGCGAAGTCCAGATCGGCGAGCGCCCGCCGGACGCGGCGCGGGGCGGCCGGCGCGAACAGCTCCTGGGAGATGACCGAGACGCCGGGCCAGGCGCGGACCTCCTCCACCAGCTCGGTCCAGGCGCCGTGGACCTCCGGGTCGGACGCGCCCGCGAAGAACGTCTTGCGAAGGTCGAAAGCGGCGCGCACATGAGCGGGGAAGTCGCGTCCCGGGTACAGGATCCCGTGCCGCCGCAGCACCTCGCGGTTGTGCCAGAGGACGCCCTGGAGATAGGTCGTCCCGCTCTTGGCCGCGCCCACATGCAGGTAGACCGCGGGCCGGGCGGGCGCCGACGCGCCGCCGTCAGGAGGGCTGACCACCGTGATCCTCGCGAGTTTGCACCTGTGTCGACCGAACCGCGGGTATCTTAGCTCCGCATCTGTCCCTCTTTGACCAGTATCCGGGTCGGGAGCCCTGACCCGGCCCCGACCCGACCGGCTCCGCGCCTCCCGACCCTTACCCGCCCGTTCCCGCAGAGACGGACCACTCCCCAGTGAACACCGATCTCGTCGTCGCCGGTTCCGGATTCTTCGGCCTCACGGTCGCCGAACGCTGCGCGACCGACCTCGGCCTGCGCGTCCTCGTCGTCGAGCGCCGCGACCACGTCGGCGGCAACGCCTACAGCGAGGACGACCCCGAGACCGGCATCGAGGTCCACCGGTACGGCGCGCACCTGTTCCACACCTCCAACGAACGGGTGTGGGACTACGCGCACCGGTTCACCCGCTTCACCGACTACCGGCACCGCGTGTACACCACGTACAAGGGCCGGGTCTACCAGATGCCGATCAACCTCGGCACGATCTGCGAGTTCTTCGGCCGCGCCTTCTCGCCGGACGAGGCGCGCGCGCTGATCGCCGCCCAGGCCGCCGAGATCACCGCTCCCGCCAACCTCGAGGAGAAGGCGGTCTCGCTGATCGGACGGCCGCTGTACGAGGCGTTCATCCGCGGCTACACGGCCAAGCAGTGGCAGACCGACCCGCGTGAGCTCCCCGCCGAGATCATCACCCGGCTGCCGGTCCGGTACACCTTCGACAACCGGTACTTCGCCGACCGCTACGAGGGCCTTCCGGTGGACGGCTACACCGCCTGGCTCGAGCGCATGGCCGACCATCCGAACATCGAGGTCCGGCTCGGCACCGACTTCCTCGACGGCCTGCGCGACGACGCGGCCGGGAACGTTCCGGTCGTCTACACCGGTCCGCTCGACCGCTACTTCGGGTACGCCGAGGGCGACCTCGGCTGGCGCACGCTCGACTTCGAGACCGAGGTGCTGCCGACCGGCGACTTCCAGGGCACCCCGGTCATGAACTACGCCGACGAGGACGTGCCGTACACCCGCATCCACGAGTTCCGGCACTTCCACCCCGAGCGGGACCGGTACCCGTCCGACCGGACGGTGATCATGCGCGAGCACTCCCGGTCCGCCGGACGCGGAGACGAGCCGTACTACCCGGTCAACACCCCGGCCGACCGCGCCCGGCTGCTGGCCTACCGGGAGCTCGCGCGGGCCGAGGACGGCGTCCTGTTCGGCGGCCGCCTCGGCACCTACAAGTACCTCGACATGCACATGGCCATCGCCAGCGCCCTGAGTCTGGTGGACAACAAGCTGCGTCCGCACTTCACCGAGGGCGCGCGTCTCGCAGGGGGAGCCGACCAGTGACGACCGAGCCGCCGAACGGCACGACCAACGAGGCGGCGGACGCCGCACCGAGCGAGGCCGCGGACGCCGCGGGGCCCGGCGCGACGGAC
>NZ_JBFAOF010000537.1:0-4946 GCF_040675125.1 Spirillospora sp. NPDC049652
GGCCGCGGGGCTGACGGTCCAGCTCGCCGACGCGCGGCCCGAGGCCGTGGGCGAGGCCGTCCGGTACGTGGGCGCGATGTTCGACAGGCTCGCGGCGAAGGGCCGGATGACCGCCGATGACGCGGCGGCGGCGACCGCCCGGCTCGTCCCGCTGGACGACCCGCTCGCCCCCGCCGACCGGCTCGACCTGGTCGTCGAGGCCGTCCGGGAGGACCTGGACACCAAGCAGCGGCTGTTCCAGGGGCTGGAGAAGGCGTGCCCGGCGACGACCGTCCTCGCCACCAACACCAGCTCGCTCTCGGTCACGCGGATCGCGGCGGGCATGACCGACCCGTCCCGGCTCGCCGGCCTGCACTTCTTCAACCCCGTGCCGCTGATGAGACTCGCCGAGGTGATCGCAGGAGCGCGGACGGCGGACTGGATCCCGGACGCGCTGACCGGCCTGGTGCGGCGACTCGGGCACACGCCCGTCCGCGCGCCCGACACACCCGGCTTCCTGGTCAACCACGCCGGGCGCGGCCTGTCGACCGAGGCGTTGCAGATCGTCGCCGAGGGGACGGCCCGCCCGGTGGACGTGGACCGCGTCGCCCGCGACGTCCTCGGCCTGAAGATGGGTCCGTTCGAGCTGATGGACCTCACCGGCCTGGACGTCTCGCATCCCGTCCTGGAGACCATCTGGGAGGGGTTCCACTACGACGAGCGGTTGCGGCCGTCCTGTCTCACGCGCGCGCGGTACGACGCGGGCCTGTTCGGCCGGAAGGTCGGTGAAGGCTGGTACCGGTACGCGGACGGCGTGAAGCAGGAGCCGGACGAGGCCGTCCCGAGCGTCCCGCCGTCCGCGGTGTGGGTGAAGGGAAGCGCGCTACTGCGCGACCTGCTGCGTGAGGCCGGGGTCGAACTGAGCATGTCGGGCGTGATGCTGGACGTCCCCGGCGACTGCGAGCCGGTGAACGCGGGCCGGGACGCCTCCCGGACGCTCCGCGTCGACCCGACCGGCGGCTTCGAGAAGCGGATCGTGCTGGCCGTCCATCCCGGCGCGGACCCGGACGCGGCGCGCGGCGCGCTCGCGGCGCTGGCGGCGACCGGCCGCCCGGTGACGGTCGTCGCCGACGCCCCCGTGTCGGTGGCGCGCCGCCTGCGGGCCTCGATCGTCAACGTGTCCTGCGAGATCGCGCAGCGCGGCCTCGCCACGCCGGACCACATCGACACCGCCGTTCGGCTCGGCCTCGGCTACCCGCACGGGCCGCTGGAGTGGGGGGACCGGTGGGGCGCCGCGTCCGTGGCTTCCGACCTGCGCAAACTTCACGAGCGCACTGGCGACCCGCGGTACCGGGCGAGCCGCTGGCTGACCGACCGCGCCGCCCTCGGCCTCCCCCTCACCGACCCGGGCACCTCACCTCAGGACGTCTTCGGAGCCGGGTAGGCACCCCGCGCCGGCGAGGACGCGGGGTGCTGCGGAACGAAGCCGCGGGATCAGAAGGGCAGCCCGGCGGGCGGCTTCGGCTTGGCGTCCGTCCAGCCACCCGACCGGACGATCCAGTAGGAGAGCACCGCGCCGGTCTTCCGGGCGGCGTACGGCCCGCCCGGAGTCGCCAGGACGTTCTGCTGGGACAGCAGCGCCCCGGTCTTGGCGTCGAAGACCAGTTCCTCCTGCTCGCTGTAGGTGCCCTGCTCGTTCCTCGGCGCGCCGTACTCGGCGGTCACCTTGCGCGTCACGGGCGCGGCCACCAGGGCGACGCCTTCGCGGCCGAGCGGATCCCGCACGTTCTTGACCGTCCGGATGCCGGGTTGCGCCGCGAGCGCCCGCATCAGCCCCGCGCGGACCTTCGGCGGCAACGGCATGTCCTTCAGCGCGGAGCCCGCGGTGAAGATCTTCTCCCGGGGGGTCAGGTCGCGCGGCGGGATCGAGCCGGGGTTCTGCTTCAGCCGGTACAGCTCGGCCTGCGGCATGTCGTCCAGCGCCAGGGGGTCGAGCGCCTCGAAGCCGGTCAGGCGCGGGAAGAGCATCTTGGCAAGGACGGAAGGGTCGGTGGGCAGCGACGCGAAGTCGGCCGCGGACATGGGCTTGTTCTTTCCAGCCGCGGCCGACTTCCGGTCCGGGCCGAGGCCGGGGAACTGCCCGCCCCGTCCCCTGCCCGCGGGGTCGTACTCCCAGGCCGTGGCCTTGGTGGTGTAGGTCCAGTAGTGGTCGTTGGACCACACGCGGAACGACGACGGCGAGCCCGCGCGCTTCCATCCCGCCGCGTCCTCGGGCGACGCCGGACGGCTCGGCAGGTCGCGTCCCCAGAAACCGGAGCCGTCCTCCCGCTTCGCCCCCACGTACTGGTAGGTCTCGCTGTGCGCGCCGATGATCGCGTACGCGCCGGACGCCGGACGCTGCATGTACGACTGGCCCTGGATCTCGTCGGAGTACCAGTAGCGGCCGCTCGGCAGCAGGTCCGCCTTGGCGGCGACCTCCAGGAAGGAGCCGTCGGCGCCGCCGTGCGCGCCGGGCGCCCGGGGCGTCGCCGTGCCCGACGACATCATGACCGCGACGGCGGCGGCCGCGCCCGCGAGGGTCAGCCCGAACCCGGTGAAGAGGGTGAGGCGGGGCGGGGAGAGGCGGCGGCGTGCCGGGCGGCGCGCGGGACCGTGCGCAGCGCCGCGCGCCTCGGTTTCGAGGCGTGCGCGTCCGGCGGCGACGGACCCCTCGGTCGGATTGGCGGCGAGCATGCCGAGCGCGTCGAGATCGTCCATGGTCAGTGTCCTTCCGGTGTGGTGGAGAGGGCGGCGCGGAGCTTCCCGCGCGCGCGGTTCAGGCGGGAGCCGACCGTCCCGTACGGGATGTCGAGGGCGTCGGCGACCTCCTGGTGGGTGAGGCCGGCGAGCGCGACGAGCAGCACGACGTCGCGTTCCCTGGCCGAGAGGCTCCGCAGCGCGGCGGCCAGCCGGGGCTGGACGACGTGCGCGTCCACGGCGGCGGCGACCCGGTCCTCGTCGCCGTCGTGCGGACGGTCCTGGCCGACGCGGGCGAGCGCCCGGTAGTGGCGCTCCTCGGCGCGGCGGTGCTGGGCGACCAGCCGGGTCGCGATGCCGAACAGCCAGGCGCGCATCACGCCGCGTCCGGGATCGAAGTCGGCGCGGCGGCGGAACGCGGCCAGGAACGTCTCGGCGGCGACGTCGTCGGCGGCCTGCTGCCCGAGCCGTCCGGAGACGTACCTGTAGACCGCGACGTAGTGGCGGTCGTAGATACCGGTGAACCGCTCGGGCTCGGCAAGGGATGCGGCGACGATCCGGGCGTCGTCCTCCACGGCCGGTGGAGCGCTCATGGCATGGGGTCCTTCCGGTCGGTGTCACTTGTACTCCGCCGGTGGACCGGATCACTTTCGGCGCGATCACGGATTTTCTCGTGCGCGTGGGAAGTGGGAAGCAGGTTGCAGAAAGGACCGTGCCCCGCGGCATGAGCACGCGGGGCACGGAGTGGGGACGGAGGTCAGGAAGGCAGGTCGGCCGGGGGCTGCGGCTTGCTGTCGGTCCACCCGGCCTGGCGGAGGATCCAGTAGTTCAGGACCGCGCCCGGCTTGAGCTTCGCGTACGGGCCGCCGGGAGTCGTGAGGACGTCCTGCTGGGAGAGGAGTTCACCCGTCTTGGGATCGAAGACGAGTTCGGTCCGCTGCGTGTAGGTGCCCTGCTCGGCCTTCGGGGCGCCGTACTCGGCCGTCCGGGTGACGCGCTCGGGCGCGACCGAGAGAGCGAGGCCCTTGCGGCCGAACGGGTCCACCGCGTCCTTCACCGTCTGGATGCCCGGCTGGGCGGCCAGCGCGCGCATGAGCCCGGCGCGGACCTTGGGCGGCAGCGCCATGCCCCTGAGGGCGCCTCCCGTTTCCACGAGCTTCGCGCGCGGGGTCATGTTCTTCGCCCCCGGCTTGGCCTCGAACTTCTTCCGGTAGGCCGGAGACAGCGGATGCCCGCCCCAGCCCTTGAAGGAGTAGAACGCGTCCGCGAGGGCCGCCGGGTCGGTCGGCAGCGTGGCCAACTCGTCCTTGGTCAGCAGCGTTCCGCCGGGACCGTGGAACTTCCCGCCCTGCATGGCGTCGGACTCCCCCGCGCTCCAGGGCCGCGTCTTGGCGGTGTACGTCCAGAAGTGATCGTTCGACCAGACCCGGAAGGACGACGGCGAACCGGCGCGCTTCCACGCCGCCTCGTCCTCCGGCGTCGCCGGGCGGGCGGGGAGGTCGCGGCTGTGGTAGGTCGTGCCGCCCTTCTTCCCCGTGGTGGTGTAGGTGTGCGACTCGGTCCGGGCGCCGAAGATCGCGTACGCGCCGGTCTTCGGCCGCATCACGTACACCTGGCCGCTGACCTCGTCGGAGAACCAGTACTTGCCGGTCGGCGCAAGTTCGGCCTTCGCGGCGACCTCCATGAAGTCGTGCTCGCCCTGGGCGACGGGCGGAGCGGTCTTCCCGGACGGGCCGTCCTGGCCGGTCACGACGATGACGGCCGCCGCGGCCGCCCCCACCGCGAGCAGGCCGACGCCGAACTTGAGGCGCCACCCGCCGAGCAGGCGCCGCCGCGACGGGACGGCGGCGGGAACCGGCGCGGAGGCGGACTCGGCGCCGGTCCTCTCGGCCGCGATCAGTGCCGCGAGCCGCATGCGGGCGGCGGCCGCCTCGTCCGGCGTCGGCGGGCGGGGCGAGCCGTAGGCGTCGCGGACGGTGCGGATCTCATCCATGGTCGTCCTCCTGAGCGTGCATCGGATTGGTCCCGCCAAGCGCCGCGCGCAGTTTCCGCCGGGCCCGGTTCAGCCGCGAGCCGACCGTGCCGTAGGGGATCTCCAGCGCCGCGGCGACCTCCTGGTGGCTGAGGTCGGCGAGCGCGACCAGCAGCAGCACGTCCCGGTCGCCGTCCGGGAGGTCGGCGAGCGCCCGGGCCAGCGCGCCGCGCAGCCCGGCGGCGTCCACCGCGACGTC
>NZ_JBFAOF010000538.1:0-4941 GCF_040675125.1 Spirillospora sp. NPDC049652
CGCGGCCGCGCCGAGCGTCTGCGGCGCGGCGACCGAGGTCGGCGCGGTCGGCAGGTGCTCCAGCGAGATCGGCACGCCGTTGCGGGCGGCGACGTAGGTGACCGAGCCGATGCCGCTCAGGATCGCGATGATCACGAACAGCACCTCCACCAGCCGGGTGGTGCCGGTGACCAGGTCCCCGGCGATGCCGTCCTGCATGGAGACCACCAGCGCGCGGCCGGGGATCAGCGCGATGACGACGCCGATGATGACCGTCCCGGACCGCACCGGCGCGTCGGTCGCGACCAGCAGGACCGTCACCAGCGTCCCGATCGCGGCGGCCAGCGCCATCTGGAAGAAGTCGGTGATGCCGCGGCGGCCGAGCAGCGCGCCCGTCCGGTCGCCCAGGATCGTCGCCACGAACGCCGCCAGCGCCGCGAACCCGTCGCCGCCGACCAGCACGGCGCCCGCCGCGCCCAGCACCGACAGCGCGACCGCCTGCGCCCACGCGGGGTAGGCCGTCGGACGCCCGATGATGTCGCTGAGCCGGAACTTGGCCTGCTGGAAGCCGAGCAGCCCCGACGCGGCCTCGCGGACCAGATCGTCCACCGCGACGAGCCGGGTGTAGTTCGGCGTCCGCCGCCGCACCCGCCGCTCGGCCGTCACCGGCGGACGGTCGCCGCGCGGCATGTAGGACATCCCCACGGCGGCGAGCGTCACGTTGTTCTCGGTGTGCGGAAGGCCGTACGCGCGGGCGATGCGGGCCATGGCGAGGTCCACCGACTCGGCGGTGTCGCCGCCCGCGAGCATCAGCTCGCCGACCCGCAGCGCCAGGTCGAGCGTGGCGTAGGCGTCGGTCCCGACGCCGGGCTCGCGCCCGCCGCGCAGCGCCGCCTCCATCGCGGCCAGCGGGTTCTCGCCGGTGCGGGTCCCGGCCGGTTCCGTCCAGGACGGCTCGTCCCCGTCGAGCCCGTGGCGTTCGTCGCCGTTCCCGGACGCCTCGGCCTCGGCGGCGTTGGCTTCGGCGGGGTCGGCCTCGGCGGGGTCGCGGGCCTCGCCGTACTCCTCGTCCACTGACCCCCCGGGCTCCGCTGCGACCTGCGGTGACGCTAAGGCGCGGGGCCGGGGCGGAGGCGCCGGGACGCGGGGAGGCGACCGACTCTTTGCCCGCGCATGAGCGGCGACCGGCGCACCGCGCCGACTCTGCGGCGGATGTGGCGGTTGAGCTGGTATTGCCGGGTGAGTCGGCGGTGGTGTAGCTACTGGAAGCGCTTATCAGTACCCGTTTACTTCTTGGACCATCGGAGTTCCCCCCATGCCACGTGCTCCCCGCCGGGGCGCCGCCGTCGCGGCGACCGCGCTCACCGCAGCCCTGCCGCTGGCCGTCGCCGTGCCCGCCCACGCCGACGGCGCGCCCGCGCCCCGGACCGTGAAGCTCGCCTCGTTCGACGGTGTGCGCATCACGACCAACTTCTTCCCGGCCAAGGGGCTCGCGGCGGGCGGCAAGGCCCCGACCGTCCTGCTCGGCCAGGGCTGGGGCGGACGCGCCGAGACCGACCCGGCCAAGGGCCAGCTCGCGCTGCTCACCTCCGCCGGGTACAACGTGGTGACCTGGAACGCGCGCGGCTTCGGCTCCGAGGGCGCGGCCAACGTGGACACCCCGGCCGTCGAGGGCCGCGACGTCATGAAGATCATCGACTGGACGGCCGCGCAGCCCGAGGCGGCGCTCGACCGGCCCGGCGACCCCCGGCTCGGCATGGCGGGCGGCAGCTACGGCGGCGGCATCCAGCTCGTCGTCGCCGGCATGGACCGCCGGGTGGACGTCATCACCCCGACCATCGCCTTCCAGAGCGTCGAGCGCAGCCTCTACCGGGACGAGGTCTACCGGGCGGGCTGGGGCGCCCTGCTGTGCCTCGGCGGCGTCGTGAACGGGAACCGGGTGGCCGGGAAGGTGCTGGAGGGCTGCGCGTCCGGGGCGCTGACCGGCAAGCTGTCGCCGTCGGTCCAGAAGTGGTTCATGCAGGCCGGGGCGGGCGCGCTGGTCGACCGCATCCGCATCCCCACCCTCGTCATGCAGGGCACCGTCGACACGCTGTTCACGCTGCGCGAGGGCCTGTCGTTCTACCGCCCGATCAAGGCGAACGGCGCGCCGGTGAAGATGATCTGGTTCTGCGGCGGGCACGGCACCTGCTCCACCAAGGCCGGATCGGCCGACCACCTGGCCAGGGCGACGCTCGCCTGGTTCGCCCGCTACCTCAAGCGGGACGCCTCGGTGGACACCGGCGCTGGCTTCGAGTACATCGACCAGGACGGCGTGTACCGGACCGCCCGGTCCTACCCGGCTCCGGCCCGGCCGGCGCTGCGCGCGACCGGCAATGGGCATCTGAACCTGAGCCCGCTGGACGGTTCCGGCACCCAGACGGTGGCGCAGCCCGCCAAGAACGCGCTGACCGTCGCGATCCCCGGACCGAAGTCCGACGGGCAGGCGGTCGGCGTCCCGCACCTCAAGCTCACCTACCAGGGCCGCGCGCTGCACGCGAAGACCGCCGTCTACGCCCAGATCGTCGACCTGGACACCGGCCTGGTCGTCGGCAACCAGGCCACCCCGGTCCCGATCACCCTGGACGGCCGCCGCCGCACGGTCGACCGGGACCTGGAGGCCGTGTCCTGGAAGACGGGCCCGGGCCGCCGGCTCGCGCTCCAGCTCACGCCCGGCACCGCCCTGTTCACCCCGCAGAAGGCGTTGGGCTGGATGGACGCGGCGAAGGTCGCGCTCACCGTCCCGACCGTCCAGCCGGGGCCCGTGGCGGACTACTGACCGCCCGAGGGGCGCAGGCGCTCACCGGTGCGGAGGCGGTCCAGGCCGAGCCAGATGAACTCGACCGCCATCGCCTCCGCCCGGTCGCGCGGGGTGTCGGGGTGCTCCAGCCACCACGACACCATCGACAGCATCGACCCGTACATCAGGGGGACGAGCAGCCGGGCGCGGTGCTCGTTGGCCGCGAGCGCGGCGGGGGACAGCGCCGGGTCGGCGCGGCGGCGGATCAGCAGCAGCCCGGCGAACGACGCGCCGAGCCGGTCGCGCAGCCCGCGCAGGCCCGGCCCGACCTCCGGCTTGTCCAGGTGCCGGATGACCAGAGCCCAGGCGTCCGGCTCGTCGGTGGCGTAGTCGAACAGCACCCGCACCATCGCGCGGATCCGGTCGACCGAGTCGTCCTCCGCGCGCACCGCGGCGTTCAGCCGTCCGGTCAGCTCGGCGACGACGGAGCCGACGACCTCGGCGAACAGCTCCTCCTTGGACGCGAAGTGCTGGTACAGCAGCGCCTTGGAGACGTCCGCCGCGGCCGCCACGTGCTCCATCTGGGTCAGGTGGTAGCCGCGCCGCCCGAACTCGCGCAGCGCCAGCCCGAGCAGCTGCTCGCGCCTGCGCGCCTGCGGCATGCGCCGCCGCGCGCGGACCTCCTTGCCTGATCCGTCCCCGTCGCGGGCGTCCTCGGCGCGGGCGCTCCCGTCGCGGGCGTCCCCGCGCGGCTCGCCGCCCCCGGTCTCCGCCGCGCGGGCTCCCGCGTCCCCCATGGTGTTCCTCATCCCTGGGTGAACTTACCCAACTCCGCGCGCGCGACCGACCGGACGTGCACCTCGTCGGGGCCGTCGGCGAGCCGCAGCGTGCGCAGCCCGGCCCACATCGCGGCGAGCGGGGTGTCGTCGGAGACGCCCGCGCCGCCGTGCACCTGGATGGCGCGGTCCACGACCTCCAGCGCGACCCGGGGCGCGACCACCTTGATGGCGGCGACCTCGGACCGGGCGGCCTTCACGCCGTGCTCGTCGATCAGCCAGGCGGTCTTCAGGGTGAGCAGGCGGGCCTGCTCGATCGCCATCCGGGACTCGGCGATCTGCTGCCGGACGACGCCCTGCGCGGCCAGCGGCTTGCCGAACGCGACCCGGTCCAGCGCGCGCCGGCACATCAGCTCCAGCGCCCGCTCGGCGATGCCGAGCGCCCGCATGCAGTGGTGGATGCGGCCGGGGCCGAGCCGCGCCTGCGCGATGGCGAAGCCGCCGCCCTCCTCGCCGACCAGGTTCTCCACCGGGACGCGCACGTCGGTGAACCTGATCTCGCAGTGGCCCTCCTGGTCGCGGTAACCGAAGACCGGCAGCGCCCGGACGACCTCGACCCCGGGCGTGTCCATCGGCACCAGCACCATGGACTGCTGCAGGTACGGGTGGCCCTCCGGGTCGGTCTTGCCCATCACGATCATGATCTTGCAGCGCGGGTCGGCGGACCCGGTGATCCACCACTTGCGGCCGTTGATCACGTAGTGGTCGCCGTCGCGCTCGATCCGGGTGGAGATGTTGGTGGCGTCGGAGCTGGCCACGTCCGGCTCGGTCATCGCGAACGCGGACCGGATCTCGCCGGCCAGCAGCGGCTTCAGCCACCGCTCCTTCTGCTCGGGCGTGCCGAACAGGTGCAGCACCTCCATGTTGCCGGTGTCGGGCGCGGAGCAGTTGATCGCCTCGGGGGCCAGCAGCGGGGACCGGCCGGTCACCTCGGCCAGGGAGGCGTAGTCGGTGTTGGTGAGGCCGTGCTCCGGGTCGGTGCTGGCGGGCAGGAACAGGTTCCAGAGCCCGCGCTTGCGCGCCTCGCGCTTCAGCTCCTCGACGACGGCCGGCGGCTCGTGCTCGCGGCCGGCGGCGATCAGCTCGCGGCGCTGCGCGGCGTAGACCGGCTCGGCGGGGTAGACGTGGGCGTCCATGAAGTCCTGCAGGCGGCCGAGGTACTCCTCGGCGCGGGGGCTCAAACCGAAGTCCATGGCGTTATAGTAACTGACGGGTCAGTTACTTACGAGGATGAGGTGCCATGACGGCGTTCGAGGAATCGGCGGACCCCCGCGCGGCCGGTCACGAGGAGAGCCGCACGGGGAGCCGTGCGGGCAGGGTCGCGCTGATCACCGGTGGGGCCAACGG
>NZ_JBFAOF010000539.1:0-4921 GCF_040675125.1 Spirillospora sp. NPDC049652
ACCCGCGCGGTGGCGAAGGCGTGGTGCACCAGGTCCGGGTCGAGCCGGGCCGGGAGGCCGGTCGCGACCGCCAGGTCCCAGGCGTGGACGAGGGGCTCCAGGATGTACCCGGCGAGGAAGTCGCCGAGCGGCACCTCGCCGAGCCCGCCGAGCGGGATGGGCCGGGCCAGCGCCTCGTCCGTCAGCGCCGCCGCGCACTGCTTGCGGGCGCCGCGCCAGGTGAGCGGCACGTCGCCCGGGCAGAACCGGCCGGGATCGGTGTTGACGTCGGGCTGCGGCGCGCCGGTCGCCAGCGCCCTGATCATGTGCTGGCCGCCGATCATGTGCCCGGCGACCTGGGCGGCCGTCCAGCCGGCGCACGGGGACGGCGCGTCCCAGTCGTCCCGGGGGACCGCCGCGACCAGGCCCTCGAACAGGTCCAGGGCCCGCTCGTAGCCGCCGAGCCTGGCCTCCCGGCCGCCGCGTCCGCCGTCCCGGCCGTCTCCGCCGCCTGCTCCGCCGGTCTCCGCGCTGCCCGTCATGCCGCCCAGTCACCCGCGATCGGCGTGCGGTGTCAAGCCGGAACCGGGACCGATCCGTGCGGACCGGTCCCGATCCCGCCAGAACCGCCGCCACGCCCCGGGGCGCCTCCACCGGTCATCCCGAGGAGGCGCCCGGGGACGGGACGTGGGCTCACGCGGACGACGCGCCGCGTTCGGCGAGCATCCGCTCCATCAGCGTGATCTCCGCTGTCTGCCCTTCGACCATCGTCCGGGCCAGGCGGGTGACCTGCGAGTTTCCGGTCCGGCCGAGCACGGCCCCGGCCATCGCGACGCCACCCCGGTGGTGGGCGATCATCAGCCGCAGGAACTGCGTCTCGGCCTGCCGCCCGGAGGCCTTCTCCAGAGCGTCGAGCTGCGCGGGCGTGGCCATGCCGGGCATCACGCCGCCCGCGGGCGGGGACGCCTCGCCGTGCCCGCCGTGGCCCATCCAGCGCATCGGCCCGGCGGGATCGGCCTTGGGCAGCTTCCAGCCGTCCAGCCAGGCCGTCATCATGCCGATCTGCGCCTGCTGGGTGTTGATGATGTCGTAGGCCAGCAGCCGCACCGCCTTGTCCTGCGTGCGGTCGCGGACGAGGAACGACATCTCGACGGCCTGCGCGTGGTGGACGCTCATGTCCCGCGCGAACCCCGCCTCCGGGCCTTCGGACGCGGGCCGGCCGGACCGCTGCGTCCAGCCGGCCAGGAGGGCGGCGGCCGCGAGCACTGCGACCACGGCGACGATGACCGTCCGCCGTCCGCGCGACGCCCCGGCGGGGGCCTTCCCGCCGCTCTCGGCCTCACCGCTCCCGACCTGCCCGCCGCCCTCGGCCGGTTCGTCCCCGGCCGCTGTGCCCGCGGTCACGGGGTGGCCTTGCCGCCGGTGCAGGCCGCGCCGGGCTCGGGCGTCTGCGGACCGCGCACGTAGGCGCTCAGGAACGCGTCCACGCGCTTGTCGTCGGCGTTCTGGACCTTGACCTGCTTGCCCCAGGCGCTCAGCGCGATCGGGGCGTCCAGGCCCGGATAGGGGCTGAGCAGGGTGTAGGCGGTGGCGCCGACCTTCGCCGACAGCTTGACCACCTGGTCCTGGGGCAGGTCCGGCCGGTAGGTGATCCAGACCGCGCCGTGCTCCAGCGCGTGGACGGCGTTCTCGTTGCGCAGCTGCTTGGTGTAGACGCCGCAGTTCTGCCAGAGCGGGTCGTGAGCGCCGCCGATCGGCGGGTCGCTGTCGTACTTGACCGAGGTCTGGACGTGGTCGCGGTTGGTCTCCTCCTTGCTCACCAGGCCCGCGATCTTGGGGTCGTCGGCGGACGAGCGGGCCTGCATGAACGCGAAGCCGATCGCGACGGCCGCGACCAGCCCGATCACGGTGAAGAAGGTGATCGCGCCCCACGGCGTCTGCCGCTCGGTCAGGGCGTTCTTGCGGGCCGCGGGCTTGCGCGGAGCGGCCCCGCCCGCCGCGCGGCCGCGCCCGGTGGGCTTGCCCGGCGCGTTCTTGGGCTTGCCCGGTGCGTTCTTGGACTTGCCCGAGGCGTTCTTGGGCGTGCGGGAGCGGTCTTTCTCGGACATGGCTGTAAGAGGTCCTCTCGGATGGCCGTGCTCAGGGATGTCGAGGTGGGCCGCGCGCACGCGGCCGGCGGACCTCTACAGCCGGAGCACCTGCAAGGTGGCCAGGGAGAGGGACGCGGGGGAGGGGCGGACCGGGAGGGCGGGTCGCCAGCCCAGCCGCGCCGGCAGCAGCAGCCGCCAGCGGTCCGGACGCGCCGCCAGCGCCAGCAGCATGATGCCCAGCAGGACGGCCAGGCAGAGGCAGCTCTGGGCCGGGGTCGACGGCGTCCGGTGCTGCGTGGTCATCGACGCGGGCGCCGCCGTGGGGGTGCCCGGGGTGAACCGGTGGTGGGCGTCGTGCGCGGGCGGGGTGATCCAGGCCGCGCCGTGCGGATGGCAGAGGTCCGGGGGCGGGGTGTGCTCGAGCCCGTAGCTGAACAGGAGCCCGGCCAGGGCGAACAGCACCACGAACAGCCCCGCCAGCCCGTGGCGTCGCCGTGGTGTGCGCCGTTCCGCGCTCCTGGATGCGCCCCGGGCCGTGCCCTCCGCCGCGTGCTGGGCGGCGGCCTGGACGGACGGGGCGGTCGTACCGGTCACCTGCTTCGGTTCACCTCCGGGACGGAGCAACGCCCCTCGGGCCGTCCGGGTTCCAGATCATCCTGACTTGTCACCGAACCGAGATAGTGTCGGAGGGTGACGAGCAGCCTGGGAGCAGGGGAGCCGGAGGGCCTCTTCGACGATCCGACCGCCGCCGGGCCGGAGTCCCGGCGGCCTGGCCACGGCCCGGATCCGCGGCCGGAGACCGGCGTGCGGGCGGAGAACGGCGCGGGGCCGGCGGCCGCCGGCGCGCACCAGCCGCTCGCGGTGCGGATGCGCCCGCGCGGCCTGGACGAGGTGGTCGGCCAGCAGCACCTGCTCGGCCCCGGCACCCCGATCCGCCAGCTCGTGGAGCGCGACGCCCCGATGTCCCTGGTGCTGTGGGGCCCGCCCGGCACCGGCAAGACCACCCTGGCGACCGTGGTGAGCCACGTCACCAGCCGCCGGTTCGTGGAGATCTCCGCCGTCACCGACGGCGTGAAGCGGGTCCGCGCCGAGATCGACCTGGCCCGGCGCGAACTCGGCATGACCGGGCGGCAGACCGTCCTGTTCGTCGACGAGGTGCACCGGTTCAACAAGGCCCAGCAGGACGCGCTGCTGCCCGCCGTGGAGAACCGCTGGGTCTCGTTCATCGGCGCGACGACCGAGAACCCGTTCTTCTCGGTGATCAGCCCGCTGCTGTCGCGGTCGCTGCTGCTCACCCTGGAGCCGCTCGCCGAGGACGACCTGCGCGAGGTGATCCGCCGGGCGCTCGCCGACGAGCGCGGCCTGGACGGCGCGGTCGGGCTCGACCCGGCCGCCGAGGACCACCTGATCAGGCTCGCCGGCGGCGACGCCCGCCGCACCCTCACCTACCTGGAGGCGGCCGCGATGGTCGCCGAGGACGGCCAGGCGATCGACGTGGCGGTGCTGGAGCGCGCCGTCGACCGGGCCGCCGTCCGCTACGACCGCGACGGCGACCAGCACTACGACGTCATCAGCGCGTTCATCAAGAGCATCCGGGGCAGCGACCCCGACGCCGCGCTGCACTACCTCGCCCGCATGATCGAGGCGGGCGAGGACCCGAGGTTCATCGCCCGACGGCTGATCGTGCACGCCAGCGAGGACGTCGGCATGGCCGACCCGACCGCGCTGCAGACCGCCGTGGCGGCCGCCCAGGCGGTCGAGTTCGTCGGCCTCCCCGAGGCCCGGATCAACCTCGCCCAGGCCGTGATCCACCTTGCCGTCGCGCCCAAGTCCAACGCCGTGATCGTGGCCGTGGACGAGGCGCTCGGCGACGTCCGCAAGGGCCTGGCCGGGCCCGTCCCGGGGCACCTGCGTGACGCGCACTACAAGGGCGCGGCGAAGATCGGGCACGGGACCGGGTACAAGTACGCTCACGACCACCCTGGCGGGATCGTCCGGCAGCAGTACGCGCCGGACAACGTGCACGGACGGGAGTACTACCGGCCCACCCGGCACGGGGCCGAGGCCCGGTTCACGGAGGTTCTGGGACGGATCCGGGCGGTCCTGCGGGGCACGTCCCGCCCGAAGGAGCACTGACCCGGGACCGGGGATCGATCTCCGGCCGGAGCCGCGGCGGGTGGCCCGCCGCCGGGGCCGGACCACGGTAAGGTCAGTCAGACCAGCCCGGCCGTGGCCGAACCCGCAGACAGACGACACAGCGAACGGAAAGCCCTGATGCTCACTGGTGGACAGCTAGCAGGTCTCATCGTGGCCGTGTTCTGGGCGGTGCTGGTCTCCTTCCTCGCCTACACCCTCCTCAAACTCGCCCGGCTGATCGGCGAGGCGACCGAGATGGTCGCCGACCTCGGCGAGCAGGCCGGGCCGCTGATGGACGACATGGCCCGCACCCTGCGCCGCGCCAACGAGCAGCTCGGCCGCACCGATGTGATCACCAAGCAGGTCGGCTCGGTCACCCAGAACGTCTCGGCGGTCACCACGGTGATGTCGTCGGTCGTCGGCGGGCCGCTGGTGAAGGCCGCCGCGTTCTCCTACGGGGTGCGCAAGGTGCTCGGCAACCGGTCCGGGGAGGAGCGGCCGCCGAGCCGCCCCGAGCTCCCGGCCCAGGGGTCGCGGAGCGCCGGGCGCGGCGGCGCGCCCTCCACGCGGGGCGGGAGGCGGCGGTGAAGCGGCTGTTCTGGCTCTCGGTCGGCGCGGGCGCGGGCGTCTACGCCTCGCACCGGGTCAAGCGGCGCGTCGAGCGCCTGGCCCGCGAGTGGTCCCCGGAGGGCGTCGCCGTCCGGGCCGTCCACGCC
>NZ_JBFAOF010000540.1:0-4914 GCF_040675125.1 Spirillospora sp. NPDC049652
CGCGCCGCTGCCCGCCATGGCCCGCCACGCGCTGGACGTCGCGCTGCCGGAGTGGGACCTGACCGAGCCGGTCAACGAGGTCGTCTACGGAACCCGCGGGTTCGACACCTTCGGCGAGACGTTCCTGCTGCTCGCCGCGGTGATCAGCGTGATCGTCCTGACCCGCCCGCGCGAACCGCGGACCGGGCCGATGGGGGAGGAGGTCGCCGGCCGCCGCGAGCAGGCCGAGGAGGACCCGGGCGAGTCCACGGACGTCGGGGAGCGCGCCGCCCGCCGCGCCGAACGCGCCGAGCGGAACGCCGGGACGCCGATGACCGTCGTCGTCCGGACCGGCGTCCGCGCCGTCGCGCCGCTGCTGTTCGCGGCCGGGTGCTACCTGGTCGCGTGGGGGTACGCGCCCGGCGGCGGGTTCCCGGCCGGGGCCGTGCTCGCCGGGATCGTCCTGATGATCTACGCGGCGTACGGCACCCGGCCGTTCGGCAGCCCGCCGCTGGAGACCGCCGAGCTGGCCGGGGCGCTCGCGATCATCCTGATCCTGCTGCTCGGGCTCGCGTCCAAGGGCTCGGTCGGAGCCGACTGGATCCCGCACGCGGCGCCGGAGACGCCCGCGTCGGGCGGCATCGTCCAGCCGTTCTCGGTCGCCGAGTTCGTCGAGGTCGGCACCGGCATCCTGCTGGCCGTCCAGGCGCTGCTCACCGCCCGGCACGACTGGACCCCGGACGAGAAGGAGTCCTCGTGATAGCGGTGAACTACCTGGCGGCGGCGGTCCTGTTCTGCGTGGGCCTGCACACCGTGCTGACCCGCCGGAACCTCGTCCGGATCGTCATGGGCCTGTCGCTGATGGAGTCCTCCACCTACCTGCTGATGATCTCGCTCGCGTACCGGGCCGGGTCCACCGCGCCCGTCCTGCTCGACTCGCCGCAGGGCAAGCGGCCCGAGCAGCTCGCGCACGGGAACGTCGCCGACCCGGTGCTGCAGAACTTCTGCCTCACCGCCATCGTCATCGGCGTGGCCGTCACCGCGGTCTTCCTGTCGGTCGTCGTCCGGGTCGCCCAGCACTACCGGACCCTGGACGCCGACCGCGTCCGGGCGCTACGCGGATGACCGCCCACGCCATTACGCGCCGGGCGCGGGGCCGGTCGCCGGAGGCGGGCCAGGGGCCGAGGCCGGGGAGCCGCCGGTGAGCACGGCCGCGCTGCTGCCGCTCGCGGTCGTCCTGCCGCTGTCGGCCGCCGCGCTCGCGCCGCTGCTGGCCCGCCTGGACCGGCGGCTCCCGCTGCTCGCCGGGCTCGCCGCGCTGGCGGGCACCGCCGCGATCCTGCTGCGCGCGCTGCCGGACGTCCTGGACGGCCGCCCGATCACGCACCGGATCGGCGGGCAGGCGGGCGTCATCGCGATCGCCTTCACCGCCGACCCGCTCGGCACGCTGTTCGCGCTGGTCACCGCCCTGGTCGGCGCGATCCTGCTGCTGTACACGCTGTCGGAGCTCGGCGGCCTCGGAAAGCGCGAGCTCGGCGGCTACGCCGCCCTGTGCCTGCTCCTGCTGGCCGCGCTGATCGGCACCGCCCTGACCGCCGACCTGTTCAACCTGTTCGTCTGGTTCGAGGTCGCGGCCCTGTCGTCCTACGGGCTGACCGGCTTCTTCCTGGAGCGGCCGATCGCGCTGGAGGCCGCGTTCAAGATCCTGGTGCTGACCACGATCGCGAGTTTCGGCGTGTTCATCGGCACCGGGCTGCTCTACACCCGGCACGGCGTGCTGAACCTCGGCCTCCTGCACGACTCGCTCGGCAGGGCCACGGGCGTCGCCGATCTGGTCGCCCTGACGCTGCTCGTCGCCGGGTACGCGACCAAGGCGGGCCTGGTCCCGTTCCACACCTGGCTCCCGGACGCCCACACCGCCGCGCCCGGCCCGGTCTCCGCGCTGTTCTCCGGGCTGATGGTGAACCTCGGCGTGGTCGTCCTGGCGCGGCTGGCCTACCAGGTGTTCGCGCCGTCGCACGTGCCGCTCATGGGCCTGCTGATGGTGCTCGGGCTCGTCTCCGCGCTGCTCGGGGCCGTCCTCGCGCTGCGCCAGAACGACCTGAAGCGGCTGCTCGCCTACGACACCGTCTCGCAGATGGGCGTCATCACCGTCGGGCTCGCGGCCGCCACCCCGTACGGTGCCGCCGGGGCCGTCTACCACCTGCTCAACCACGCCCTCTTCAAGTCGCTGCTGTTCCTCTGCGCCGGGGCGATCGTGCACCGGACGGGCCTGACCGACCTGTCCGACATGGGCGGCCTCGCGCGGCGCATGCCGGTGGTCGCCGTCGCCTTCCTGGTCGGCGTCGCGTCCATCGCGGGCGTGCCGCCGCTGAACGGGTACGCGTCGCTGGCGCTGATCCACCACGGGCTGGAGGAGACGCACCAGACCGTCCCGGCCGTGCTGCTGGCTCTCGCGCAGGCGGTCACGATCGCCGCGCTGGCCCGCGCCTCGTGGCTCGCCTTCTTCGGGCGCAAGCCCGCGCCGGACCTGTCCGAGCGGCCCCGGCCGGGCATGGTGACCGGGTTCTTCGCCCTCGCGGCGTGCTGCGTCGCGCTCGGCGTCCTGTCGGAGCCGGTCGTGAACCGCGTCATGAGACCGGCAGCGGCCGCCCTCGTCCACGGAGATCTTTACGCCGCCGCCGCGCGCGGGCGGCCGGTCCGCATCGCCCCGGCGGACGTCCACCTGTCCTACCTCGACCCCGTCACGCTGCTGGTCACGGCGGGCTGCCTGGTCGCCGGGCTGGTCCTGGCCCGCCTGAGCGGCCGGGTGGTCCAGGCCCCGCCGCTGCGCCGGCTGGCCGCCCTGCACAACGGCTCGGTGAACGACTACGCGGCCCTCGCGGCGGCGGGCACGCTGGTCGTCGCGCTGATCCTCCTGGTCTGACGGACGGATCCCCGGAAGTTGTTTAGGCCGCCCGAAACGGGAATGGGACGAGCATGACGCGTTTCGGTTACTTTCTGGCCTCAGAAGAGCATCGGCCGAACGCCCTGGTCGAACAGGCCGTCCTGGCCGAACGGGCCGGTTTCGACGCCCTGTGGATCTCCGACCACTTCCATCCGTGGCTGGAGGCCCAGGGCGAGAGCGGCTTCGTCTGGGCCGTGATCGGCGCCGTCGCGCAGGCGTGCGACCTGCCCGTCACCACCGCTGTCACCTGCCCCACCGTGCGGATCCACCCGGCCGTCATGGCGCAGGCCGCCGCCACCGCGCAGATCCTGACCGGCGGACGGTTCCGGTTCGGCGTCGGGTCCGGCGAGGCGCTCAACGAGCACATCCTCGGGGACCACTGGCCGCACGCGGCCGTGCGCCTGGAGATGCTGGAGGAGGCCGTGGAGGTGATCCGGAAGCTGTTCACCGGCCACCAGGTCAGCCACCGCGGACGGCACTACACCGTCGACACGGCGCGCCTCTACTCGCTGCCGGACACGCCCCCGCCCATCTACGTCTCCGGCTTCGGCCCGAAGGCGATCGACCTCGCCGCCCGGATCGGCGACGGCTTCATGACCGTCCAGCCGAACGCGGAGCACGTGCGGAGGTTCCGCGAGAACGGCGGCGGGAGCAAGCCCGTGCAGGGCGGGGTGAAGGCGTGCTGGGGGCCGGACGAGGCGGAGGCCCGCGAGCTGGCGCACCGGCTCTGGCGCACCGACGCCCTGCCCGGCCAGGCGGCCCAGCTGCTGCCGCTGCCCGCGCACTTCGAGGAGGTGACCTCGCTGATCGAACCGGAGGAGCTGCCGAACCCGTGCGGTCCCGATCCGGAGGTCCACGTGAAGGCGATCCAGCAGTACGTGGACGCCGGTTTCGACGAGGTGTACATCTCGCAGATCGGACCGGACCAGAAGGGCTTCTTCGACTTCTACGAACGCGAAGTGCTGCCACGCGTGCGCGCCCTGTGATTCATGACCTTCACCACGCCCGGACGTCCACTTCGAGGAAAAGGAGACAGCATGCCCAAGGCATGGGGAAACAAGCGTGAGCGCCAGTACGAGCACATCAAGGACTCGGCGAAGAAGCGCGGCGCGTCGACCGGCCGGGCCAAGGAGATGGCCGCCCGCACCGTGAACAAGGAGCGCGCGCAGCACGGCGAATCGGCCACCGCCAGCAAGTCCTCGACGCAGGACATGTCACCGAGCCGGCGCGGCGGCCAGCGCTCCGGCACCTCCCGCACCAAGGGCAGGACGAAGGAGCAGCTGTACCACGAGGCCAAGCGGCGCAATATCAAGGGCCGTTCGTCCATGACGAAGGCCGAGCTCCAGAAGGCGCTCAGCAACCGTTAGCCCCGCGCGGGCAACGAGACGGAACCGGCCGGACGCGGATACCGCGTCCGGCCGTTCGCGTGCGCGCGACTTTTGCGCGCGCATCCTGCCGTCCGCGCTTCCGCATCCGCCCGTTCTCGCGCGTCCGGACGTCATTGCGGACGGGCCGAAGTGCGGACTCCGAGCAGGGTAAACGGCGATCTCGCGTTTGGATGCCTCCAGTTGGGTATCTCGCATCACCACGGCGAACGGTGAAACCGTTGATTCGTCAGAGAGGGTGCAAAGTAATGGCTTCGGCTTCCGGCAAGGACACGGCGACGCGGGCCGGAGCGTCCGCGAAGCGGACCGCGTCCGCCACCAAGAAGCGCACGTCCGCGGCGAAGTCCGGCGCGGGGGACAAGGTCTCCGAGTCGACCGGCAAGACCGGCAAGACCGCGGGCGCTACCGCGAAGAAGGCCAGGAACGCCAAGAACGTCAAGGACGCGAAGGGCGTGAAGAACATCAAGAACGTGAAGGACGCCAAGGGCGTCAAGAGCGCCGGGAAGGCCGCCGGCGCGGTCAAGGGCGGCGCCGCGCTCGCCCGGCACCCCTTCAGCGCCTACTACGACCCATCCGAACCCGACCGCCTGATCCAGATTGGCC
>NZ_JBFAOF010000541.1:0-4910 GCF_040675125.1 Spirillospora sp. NPDC049652
CTCGCGGCGATCACCCGCCAGCCCTCGGCGATCTCCGCGAGCCCGGCGCTGCGCATGCTGTTCGCGCACACCGTCGCCACCAGCGCGCTGATCATGGCGGTGGCGCCGCTGATGACCTTCCGGATGATGCAGGACCTCGACTTCTCGCCGCTGGAGTACGGCATCGGCATCGGCGTGCCGTGCGTCGGCGGGCTCCTCGGCGCGCGGGTGTCCCGGCCGCTGGTGGCGCGGTTCGGGCTGCGCGCCGTGCTGCTGGGCGCGGGCGTCCTGCGCCTGCCGGGAGTGCTCGGCCTGGCCTTCGTCGGGCCGGGCCTGCCCGGACTGCTGGTGTTCATGGTGTCCCAGCTGGACCTCATCGTCGGTTCCGGGATCTTCAACCCCGCGTTCGCGACGCTCCGCCTCCAGCTCTCGGGCGAGCGCACCACCGCCCGCGTCCTCACCGCCTGGAAGATCGGCGGGCAGGTCGGGATCGCGGCGGCGACGCTCCTGGGGGCCGTCCTCGCCGCCGCGACGAACGCCCAGGCGGCGGTGGTGACGGCGGGCGTGGCCCTCGTGGGAACCGCCTTCTTCCTGCCTTGGCGAACGTCCCACGTCCCGGCCTCGACGGACGTCGAGACCGATGACGAGGACGACGACCAGACCCCCGTCGAGGCACCGGTCGCGACCACTGCCGAGACCGGGCCCGAAAAGGGGGCCGAAACCCGGCCCGAGGCGCAGGCGGGCGCCGGGAGCGCGCACGGCTGACTGCCAAGACACGACCAAGCGTGCTGCGGCTCGTCCGGAAAAGCGGGGATCGGTGCCGGTCTGCTCTCATGCCGAGGTTCGGTATCGGGCCCGCTCCGGGTGGCCGTTCCGTCACACTGCCCCGAACAGGGTCATCGGGCCGTCCCGCTCGCCGGGGTGTCAGAGGAGCCCGTCCGACGGAGGCGGTCATGAGAAGCAGCGTCATGCGGCGCGAGCGGCGGCGGATGGAGCGCCTGCGGCACCGCCTGCACGGCCTCGGCTGGCACGTCGTGTGCCGCTACGAGGACGAGCGGCCGCTGATCCGGGTGCTGTCCCCGGTGAGCTCCTGCGTCGGCGACAGCGTGGTGATCGACGCGGGCTGGTTCCGCTCCGGGACGGGCGTCTGGCTGGCGCCGTGCCGCGAGGCCGACCGGGCCGCCGAGGCGGTGGCGCAACTCCTCGCCCCCTACGTGATCGCGATCGTCATGGCCCGGCAGCAGGACGACGACTGAACCCTCCCGGGCGCCGGCCGGACGCTCCTCGGGATGACGACCGGGCCCTCCTGGGTGGAGACGCGGGTGGACACGCGGTTCCACCCCACCTCCGATGACCGCGCCGCACCGATCCGGCTACCGTCGGTAGGCATCGGGCGGTGGCGGCCGCCGGACGAGGGAAGACGGCGGTGACGGACATGGGCGTCTGGATCTTCGACGCGGTGCTGGTCCTGTGGGTGGCCGGCGAGATCGGCCTCCGGATCCGGGAGGCGAGGAAGGCCGGGACGGTCCGGGTGAGCGAGCACGGCACGCTCTGGACGTTCGTCCTGTTCGGCGTCGGCGGCGCGGTCATCGGGATCGAGCTCGGCGACCTGGTGCCGTCGCTCGACTGGCACCTCGGCACGGGCGTGTTCCTGGCGGCCGCGACGATCATGCTGGTCGGGCTGGCCGTGCGCTTCTGGGCCATCGTGACGCTGGGGAAGTTCTTCCGGTCGAGCGTGCACGTCCAGGAGGGCCACCGGGTGGTCTCGGACGGTCCGTACCGCTTCGTCCGGCACCCGTCCTACACCGGGCTGATGCTGCTCTTCATCGGGGCGTCGCTGACCTTCGGGAACCTGGTGGCGCTGGTGGTCTTTCTGGTGGGGGTGTCGATCGCGATGCTCATCCGCATCCGGGTCGAGGAGCGCGTCCTGTCGGAGGAACTGGGCGACGCGTACCGGGAGTTCGCGCGGACGCGCGCCCGCCTCATCCCGCACGTCTGGTGACGCCCCGCCGACCACACGTGCGGTGCCCCCCCGGGACCGAGTGTGGTGACGTCCACCCGACCGGCTGGGGCACGTCCCTGTCCGGTCGGGGACACGTTCGTCTTCCGGCCGAGCGCGAATCGTCGGAGGTGTGCCGTAGGGTGCGCCACGACCGCATTCCGCTGGAGGACGGGGCTGGGGTCTGTGGCGAGTTGGGACGCGGACGCGCTGGTAGAGCTGCGCGCGGCGGCCTTCCGTAGAGACGGGGCCGCCGGTTTCGCCGTGCTCCGGAACCGTCCGCTCGCACCTGTCCTGCAGTTCGCGGGCGACCTGCTGGCCGACGCCCTGCGCGAGGCCCGCACGCACCCCGGCCAAAACCCGCTCGGAGCACAGCGCGAGGACGTCGAGGCGCTCGCCCGCAAGTGCGTGGAGGCACTGGAAGGACGGGATGCCGTCGGCGACGCGCTTCTCGCCGAAACGCTGCGCGAGGCCCTGGACGACCCGTCCGGTGGCCCTGCACGTCACCCGCGCGACGCCGTCCAAGCCGTGCCCGTCGATCTGGGCGCGCTGGCGTACGCGCTCGCGGAAGGGGACGCGGTGACGATCCTCGACCTGTGCACAGGCGACCTGCTCGCCGAAGACGAACTGGACGACCTCCACTCAGACGACATCCACTCAGACGACATCCACTCAGACGACATCCATTCAGACGGCGACCGCCGCCTCAAGGCGCTCTACCGGGACACCGCGTCCGCCCACGACGACATGCACGTCTTCGCCGAGAGCGAGCCCGACACCCCCGCCCCGATGCGCGACGTCCACGCCTACACCGAGGCCCTCGCGGGCACCCGGCTGGAGTTCGCGTGGAGCCTGTTCCGCGAGGAACGGCAGCGCGGACGGGCCCGGCAGTGGCTCGCCGACAACGGCCTCGAAGCCGCCCCCCGGCGGCTCCTCTGACAGCCGCCGCCCAATGGTTTCTCTGACAAGAGAGCGGCCCCGGCCTGGAGACGACCAGACCGGGGCCGAACGACGGCGGTTGCGACGACTACAGACCGGGACGGACCAGCGGGAACGGGACGGTCTCCCGGATCGACCGGCCGGTGAGGGTGATCAGCAGCCGGTCGATGCCCATGCCCATGCCGCCCGCCGGGGGCATCGCGTACTCCAGGGCGCGCAGGAAGTCCTCGTCCAGCTCCATCGCCTCGGGGTCGCCGCCGGCGGCCTGCAGCGACTGCTCGGTGAGCCGCCGCCGCTGCAGGATCGGGTCGATCAGCTCCGAGTAGGCGGTGCCCAGCTCCAGCCCGAAGACGATCAGGTCCCACTTCTCGGCGAGCCGCGGGTCCTTGCGGTGCGGGCGGGTCAGCGGCGAGGTCTCGGCCGGGTAGTCGCGGACGAAGGTCGGGAACATCAGCGAGCCCTCGACCAGCTCCTCGAACAGCTCCTGGACGATCCGCCCCTGCCCCCACTCCGGCGCGTACCCGAGCTTGATCCGGTCGGCCAGGGCACGGACGGCCGGGAGCGGCGTGTCCGGGGTGACCTCCTCGCCGAGCGCCTCCGACACCGAGCCGTAGACGGTGATCTCCTTCCACGGCTCGCCGAGGTCGTGCTCGACGCCGTCCCGCACCACGACCGTCCCGCCGGTGGCGGCCAGCGCCGCGTTCACGACCAGGTCGCGGGTGAGGACGGCCATCGTGTCGTAGTTCCCGTACGGCTCGTAGGCCTCCAGCATCGTGAACTCGGGGTTGTGGGTCGCGTCCACGCCCTCGTTGCGGAAGTTGCGGTTCAGCTCGAAGACCTTGCCGACGCCGCCGACCAGCAGCCGCTTCAGGTACAGCTCGGGCGCGATGCGCAAGTAGAGCTGCATGTTGTAGGCGTTGATGCGGGTCGTGAACGGACGCGCGGTCGCGCCGCCGTGGATCGGCTGGAGCATTGGCGTCTCGACCTCCAGGTACCCGCCCTCGCGGAGCGTGTCCCGGACGGCCGCCACGGCGTCGCCGCGCATCCGCAGCATCTTGCGCGACTCGTCGTTGACGATGAAGTCGACGTACCGCTGCCGGACGCGCGCCTCCGGGTCGGACAGGCCCGTCCGCTTGTTGGGCAGCGGCCGCAGGCACTTGGCGGTCAGCTTCCACTGGGACGCCAGCACCGACAGCTCGCCGCGCCGGGACGTGACGACCTCGCCGGTCACCCCCACCTGGTCGCCGAGGTCGATCAGCTTCTTCCACTGCGCGAGCGGCTCGTCGCCGAGCTCGGCCGCGGACAGCATGACCTGGATGTCGCCCGTCTCGTCGCGCAGCCGCACGAACACCAGGCGGCCGTGCTCGCGGGCGAGGACGACGCGTCCGGCCACCGCGACCTGCGCCCCGGTCCGGGTGTCCGGCGCGAGGCCGGGGTGCGCGGCGAGCACGTCGCCGACGTAGTCGGTCCGCTCGAAGCCGAGCGGGTAGGGCTCCATCCCGGCGGCGCGGATCTCGGCGAGCTTGGCGTGCCGCACCCGCTCCTGCTCCGACAGCCGCCGCTGCGGGGCGCGGCGCGCCTCCGCCGCCTCCTCGATCTCGGCGATCTTGGCGACCAGCTCCGGCGTCGGGACGCGGTTGGCGGCGCGCTCCAGCTTGATCCGGTTCAGCGACGGGACGAACCCCTCGGCGCGCGCGTACGCCAGGCCGAGCCGCACCAGGTCCCGGGACTGCTGGTAGCAGATGAACCGGGGCCGCCAGTGCGGCAGGTACTTGGAGTTCGACAGGTACAGCGACTCCAGCTGCCAGAACCGGGACGCGAACGACAACAGCTTGTAGTAGATCCGCGCGACCGGTCCCGCGCCGATCTGCGAGCCGCGCTCGAACGCCGACCGCAGCATCGCGAAGTTCAGCGAGAGCTGCTGCGCGCCGACCGCCGCGGCGCGCTCGGCCAGCTTGGCGACCATGTACTCGTTCAGGCCGTTCTCGGCGGC
>NZ_JBFAOF010000542.1:0-4910 GCF_040675125.1 Spirillospora sp. NPDC049652
CGCTTGCGGACGTCGTCCGCGCTCGCCTGGGCGAGGACGGGGCCGCCGCAGGTGCGGCGCAGCTCGGAGTGGATCACGCCGTGTGGCTGGCCGGTGCGGTGGCTCCACGCGCCGACCAGGCCGTTCAGCTCCTTGCGGAGGGCGTGCAGGTCCTCGGCGGCGGTGCGGTCGGCGCGCGGGTCGCCGGTCTTGCGGCTGCGCTCGTTCTTGATCTGCTCGGCCTGCCGCTTGCGCAGCAGCTGGGTGACCTGCTCGGGTTCGAGCAGGCCGGGGATGCCGAGGAACTCCTCCTCCTCGGCCGAGCCCGGCTGCGCCTGCATGCCGAACTCGCCGCCGTCGTACAGCACCCGGTCGAAGGTCGCCGACGCCTCGACCGTCTCGAACGGCAGCTCGTCGCCGACGACGTCCGGGGTCTTGCGCTCGCGGTTGGCCTCGGCGAGCAGGTCGTCGTCCAGGCCGTCCTCGCGGACCGGCCTGTCGAGGACGTGGTCGCGCTCGGCCTCCATCTCGGCCGCGTGCCCCATCAGCGTCGGCACCGACGGCAGGAACACCGACGCGGTCTCGCCGCGCTTGCGGGCACGCACGAAACGGCCGATCGCCTGGGCGAAGAACAGCGGCGTGCTGGTGGAGGTGGCGTACACGCCGACCGCCAGGCGCGGGATGTCGACGCCCTCGGACACCATCCGGACGGCGACCATCCACCGGTCCTCGGTGTCGGCGAACGCCTTGATCTTCTTGGACGCGGTCGGGTCGTCCGACAGCACGATCGTCGCGCCCTGCCCGGACACCTCGCGCAGCGTCCTGGCGTAGGCGCGGGCCGCCTCGTGGTCGGTCGCGATGACCAGGCCGCCCGCGTCCGGGATGGCGCGGCGCAGCTCGGTCAGCCGCTTGTCGGCGGCGGCGAGGACGTGCTTCATCCAGTCGCCCTTGGGGTCGAGCGCCGCCCGCCACGCCTGGGACATCTGGTCCTGCGTGAGGGGCTCGCCGAGCGTCGCGGCCAGCTCGTCGCCCGCACGGGTGCGCCAGCGCATCTCGCCGGAGTACGCCAGGAAGATCACCGGGCGGACGACGCCGTCGGCGAGCGCCGGGCCGTAGCCGTAGGTGTAGTCGGCGCGGCTGCGGCGGATGCCGTCCGCGCCCTCCTCGTACTGGACGAACGGGATCGGGTTGATGTCGGTGCGGAACGGCGTGCCGGACAGGCACAGCCGGCGCGTCGCGGGCTCGAACGCCTCGCGCACCGCGTCGCCCCAGGACAGGCCGTCGCCCGCGTGGTGCACCTCGTCGAAGATGACCAGGGTCTTCTTCATCTCGGTGCGGTTGCGGTGCAGCGCCGGGCGCGCCGCGACCGTCGCGTAGGTCACGGCGATGCCGTGGAACTCGCGGCCGACGGCGCCCTGCCCGTTCTGGAACTCCGGGTCGATCTTGATGCCGACGCGGGCGGCGGACTCGGCCCACTGCCGCTTCAGGTGCTCGGTGGGGCAGATGACGGTGACGGCCTGGACGAGGTGGCGGTCCAGCAGCTCGCGGGCCAGGCGGAGCGCGAAGGTCGTCTTGCCCGCGCCGGGCGTGGCGACGGTCAGGAAGTCGCGCGGACCGGGCTGCGTGCCGTCCGACCCGAAGTAGACCTCGAGGGCCTGCTGCTGCCAGGCGCGCAGGGACGACGCGGTCCCCCACGCGGCCCGTTCGGGGAACGCGGGGGGCATGCTCGATGCGGCGAAGGTGCTCACGGTCATCGAAGGCTACCGATCCCGACCGACAGATCGCGCCGCGCTTCCCCCGCCGGACCCCGCCCGGCGCCCCCGGTACACCGCCCACACCGACCGCACGCGACGCCCCTGACCTGCGGTGAACTCCCGCATGCAGTCGTCGGGGGCATAGTCCATGAAGTTGTGGACAGGATCGTCGCCGGATTGCGGACAGGTGTCCTTCCTCACTGGGCAGCCGCCGGTCGCGGACGCCTCGTACGGGGTGTCGTCGACCGAGTCGCCCGGCGCCGCGCAGCCGTTCTCGAACGTGTGGTAGAGCCCGAGCCAGTGCCCGATCTCGTGGACGGCCGTGAACCCCAGGTTGTAGAGCTGGAAGGACCCGCCGGGGACGGTGCGGTAGTCGACCACCACGCCGTCCAGCACCGGCTCCTTGCGGTACGCCTGCGGGAACGTCGAGAACCCGAGCATCTCCGTGCCGACCGCCGCCGTGTACAGGTTCAGCACGCCGGGTCCGCCCCGGCGCAGGGCGCGCTTGAGGTCCCGCTCGTGCTGCTTGGGCTCGCGGAACCAGTCGGCGTGGTCGGTGCGGTCGATGCCGGTGAGGTGGAAGGAGACCATCGTGTCGGCGCCGCCGCGCCGTCCGCCGTAGGCGAGGTTGAGGGCGGCGACCTGCCGCCGCACGGACGCCTCGGGCAGCGCCCCCTCCGCCCCGGCGGTGATCACGTGGAAGCGCACCGGAACCCGCAGCGGACGCGCCCGCCGCGCCGCGCGCTCGGCCGCCCCGAGGCCGGACGTCCCGGACCAGGCGGCCAGCCGCCGCCGCAGATCCCTCTCCATCGCCTCGACACGCCCTCTCCCCAGCGTCGCCCCGTCCCCGCCCCGGACCGCCCGCGCCGCGCCGCCCAGGGCCGTGGGGGCCGCCTCAGAGCCGCGACCGCCCCCGTGACCGGACGCCCCGGCCACGCCGCCGGACTCCGCCCGCCCCGGACGGACGCACGCGGTACGAACGACACCCCCCGTCAGCCCCCCGGCCGCCGGACGCCCCGCCAGGGTCTCCCCCGCCCGGCCGTCCACCTCCGGCCGGATCTCACCGTTCGCGCTCGCGACCGTACCGAACGTGACCGACAGAGCGCACAGCGAAAGCGCGAAACCCCGCCCCATGACTCATCCCCCGAACCGAAGACGTCGTGATCCCCCGGCCGATCGTCGCACGACCGGCCAGGGGATCACGGGGGAACGCGCGCGGACCCCGGCTGCTCGCCGTCCTACTTGTCGCCGCCGGAGTCGCCGCCGGACTTCATCGACTCGTAGATCTCCTTGCACTCCGGGCAGACCGGGTACTTCTTCGGGTCGCGGTTCGGCACCCAGACCTTGCCGCACAGCGCGATCACCGGCGTGCCGGTGACGGCGCTCTCGGTGATCTTGGCCTTCTTGACGTAGTGCGCGAACCGCTCGTGGTCGCCGTCGCCGTGCGACAGGTCCGGCCGTACGTCGCTCTCGGGAAGGATCTTCGTGCTCACGTCTTTCACCTTAGCCGTCAGTTCATGGTGGGGTCGTCGGGAAAGGTCGACACGAACGCCAGGTCACCCGCCTGGCGGCGCAGCACCTGCTGCCACAGCCGCTCGGGCTCGGCGGCGAACACGTCCCCGGCCTCGGCCGGGACCAGGTACCAGGCGCCGTCCTCGATCTCGCCGAGCAGCTGGCCCGCGCCCCAGCCGGCGTATCCGGCGAAGACGCGGAGCTGGAGCAGCTCGGGCGCCAGCAGCGCGGGCGGGGCGTCGAGGTCGACGAGGCCGACTCTGGCCACCGACGGGTCGCCGTCGAGCGCCCGCCAGCCGAGCGGCTCCTCCTCGCCGGGCAGCCGGGCCAGCGCCAGCGCGTTGTCCAGCGCGACCGGACCGCCCTGGAACACCACCGAGGGGACGGTCACCAGCTCGGCCCAGGGCGGCAGCACCCGGTCGACCGGCACCTCGGTCGGCCGGTTGAGGACGACGCCGAGGGTCCCGCCGTCGCCTTCGCCGTCGTCGTGCTCGACGACCAGCACGACCGTGCGCCGGAAGTTGGGGTCGTCGAGCTGGGGGGTCGCCACCAGCAGGGTCCCCACCGTGATGCCGTCTTCCATTGCACCATCATGCGTCGCCGCGGCCCCCGGCGGCACATCCCCCCACCGGTTGCCCCGTTACACGGACCCGGCCGAGGGGATATGAAGAAAAATGGGTCAGGGTTTATGCATGCTCTAGATTACGGCCGTGCGCGGGGCGCGGTCCCGTAGGGCCGCCGGGCCGGAGGTCACGATGCAGTTGCCGAGGGTCGTCATAGCCGCCGTCTTCTTCGTCATCGCGGCGCTGATCGCCGTGCCCGAGCTGATGAAGTGGGGTTCGGGCGGGGCCAACGCCTCGAACAAGCCCGCCGCCAACTCCAGCTCGCTCCCCACCCCCTCGGCGTCCGGCAGCGGGACGGGCACGCCGGGCAAGGGCAAGTCGTCGCCGACGCACGGGACCAAGCCGAGTTCCCCGGGTTCCCCCACCGGCGCGGAGCCGCTGGTGGTCACCTTCGGCGCGGTGGACTGCCCCGGCCGGACGGTGGACGTGACGGTCCGCAACGAGAGCTCGCAGGAGCAGGGCTACTCGGTGGAGCGCGACGACAACTCCACCCCGGTGACGGCCAAGGTCGGGCCGGGCGCGACCAGGACGAGCACGCTGCGCCTGCGCGAGGACCGGCGGACGCTGGTCGTGGTGAACGACTCCGCGCACCGGCTGGTCAAGCAGAAGGCGGTCAGGGCGAACTGCGCGGCCGCGACGCCCAGCCACAAGCCGACCCGGCTGCCGCACACCGGCGCGGACTCGGCCATGATCTGGGCCCGCGTGGCGACCGGCGCGGGCGCCCTGGTCGCCGGCGTGATCATCCTCTGGTACGGCGGGATCTGGCCGCGCCGCCGCGACCCCATGTTCAACGACAAGGGCGCGAAGTAGCGGTCCACCGAGCCGACGCGACACCGAACCTGCGGAACGCCGAGCCTGCGGACCAGCGGGCCGGTGGAACGCCGACGGCCCGGGGCGGATGACACGCCTCGGGCCGCCGGTCTCGACGTCGCGCGCCCTTCCGTGGAGAGCCGGACGGGCTTACCTGGAGGTCAGGCTTCCGTACGGGGACGGCCGCCGGCGGCCTCGCGGACGGCGCCCGCGACCCGGCCCGCGACGTCCG
>NZ_JBFAOF010000543.1:0-4906 GCF_040675125.1 Spirillospora sp. NPDC049652
GCCCTCGGCCCGCGCGGCCCCGGTCCGGGAACCGGGCTCCGGGGGTTCGAAAGGGGCGTTTCGGGGCCCGGGAGAAGGGCGGGGCTGCGGGGCTGCCCGCACGCGGCCGCCCGGCATGGCACGATCGTCATGCGGGACAAGGACACAGACGGGAGCAAGACCTTGGTGATGGTGGTCCTCGTGCTGGCGGGCGTCGCCGTGCTGGCCGCCGTCGTCGTGCTCGCGACGGGGCGCGGCGGCGAGCTCGCCCGCACGCATCCCGACGTCCCGCCGCTGCCCCTGATGAGCGGGGCCCCCGTGACCGGGCCCGAGGTCGCCATGCTGCGGCTTCCGCGCGCGTTCTGGGGCTACCAGATGAACATGACCGACGAGGCCCTGCACCGGCTCGCCTACGCCCTCACGGAGCGGGACGCGCGGCTCGCGGCCATGGAGCGGCAGGTCGCCGACCTTCGCCACCGCCTGGCGGAGTCCGAGCACGCGCACGGTCCCGCCGCCGGGCCGTCCGGGGCCTGGGCACTGCCGGACGAGCCGCCCGCCACGGTCACGGACGTCCCTGCGGGCGCCGACCCGCACGCGTCGGACGGCCGGGCGGAGGAGTTCGACCTCTTCGAGGACGACGCCGACCGTCCGGACGAGTCGCCGGAGTCCTCCGAGGACGGCCACGAGTCGTTCCCCGGCCATCCCGACCGGGACACGTTCGGTGGCCACACCCCCTCGGCCGAGGCCGGGGCCGGGGAAGCCGCGGAGCGCGAGCGCGAACGACCCGACGGCGAGGACGGCCGGTTCGACGGCCCGACGGGGCGGGGATCGTTCGGCGGCGGCCTGTTCGAAGGCCGCCGCGAGCTCCTGGAGAACGAGAACCCCCGCAAGCTCTGACCCCGCGGCCCGAGGGTTCGGCGGCCGGTTCCGCCGGAGGTATCGGCCGGTTCTGTCGGAGGTATGCGGTAGAACGGGCGGGTGAATACCGCGGTCATCGGCGAGGACGGGCTCGCCCGCTGCCCATGGGGCCTGTCGGCGCCCGAGTACGTCGCCTACCACGACGAGGAGTGGGGCCGTCCCGTCCGGGACGATCAGGGCCTCTACGAGCGGCTCTGCCTGGAGGCGTTCCAGTCCGGCCTGAGCTGGCTGACCATCCTGCGCAAGCGGGAGGGGTTCCGGTCGGCGTTCGCGGGCTTCGAGATGGAGAAGGTCGCCGCGTTCGACGAGCACGACGTGGAGCGGCTGATGGCCGACACCGCGATCGTCCGCAACCGCGCGAAGATCGACGCCGCGATCGGCAACGCCCGCGCCGCGCTGGAGCTCCCGGACGGCCTGGCGAAGCTCATCTGGAAGTACGCCGACCCGCACGCGCCGGTCCCCGCGTCGATGGCCGACGTCCCGCCGTCCACCCCCGCCTCCAAGGCGCTGTCGAAGGAGCTGAAGCGGCACGGCTTCCGCTTCGTCGGCCCGACGACGGCCTACGCCCTCATGGAGGCGTGCGGCCTGGTGGTCGTCCACCAGGCCGCTTGCCACCGCCGCGGCGCCTACTCCTGAACCGTCCCCTCCCGCACTCTCCGGCCCTGGTCAGCGGCCTTCGAAGGTGGGCTGCTCCTTCTTGAGGAAGGCCTCGGTGGCGTTCCGGTGGTCGGCGGTCTCGGCCAGGGCGTCCTGGAGCTCGGCCTCGCGTTCCAGGGCGGACGGCAGGTCGTGCGCGGCGGCGTGCGCGAGCGCGTCCTTGATCGCGCCGAACGCGACGGTGGGGCCGGCCGCGAGGGTGCGGGCCAGGCCGGTCGCCGTGGACAGCACGTCCTCCGCCGGGACGACCCGGTTCACCAGGCCGAGGGCGAGCGCGTCCGGGGCGCGCAGGGGCTCGCCGAGCATGAGCAGCTCGGCGGCCTTCGCGCGGCCCACCAGGCGCTGCAGCGTCCAGGACAGGCCGCTGTCCGGGCCGAGGCCGATCTTGGCGAACGCGGTGACGAAGGACGCCTTCTCCGACGCGACCACCAGGTCGCAGGCGAGGACGAGGGACATCCCCGCGCCGACGGCCATCCCGTTCACCGCCGCGACCACCGGCTTGCGCATGCCGGTGATCGCCTCGACGGTGGGGTTGTAGTGCCGCCGCAGGGTGCCGTCGAGGCCGCGTCCGGCGGCCAGGTTGTCGGCGTGTTCACGCAGGTCCTGCCCGGCGCTGAAGGCGCGCCCGGAGCCGGTGAGCACGACCGCGCGCGCCCCGGCGTCGGCGGCGGCGCGCTCGGCGGCCGCCCGCAGCGCCTCCTTGGTCTCGGCGGTCAGCGCGTTCATGGCTTCGGGCCGGTCGAGTGTGATCGTCGCCACACCGCCGTCCACCTCGTACCGCACCGGCCCGGTCGTCGCCTCGGACATCGTCGTCCTCACAATCTGCTCACGGTCTCGCCTCCGCCACCTTTGACGACCTTCCCCCTGGAGGGCAAGCCCCCACCGGGTTTCCGGGGGGCCGGTGTCCGGCGTGGCGGGGGGCCGTCCGGGGGCCTGCCGGACGCTCCGGACCGCCGTCCGGGGCCGCTGCCGCCGGGCCCCCGATTCCCGGACGAAAGGGTTGGTATGTAGCGCCCCAAAAGGGGATTTTTTGGGGCGAGTCCCGCGATCTGGAGGCTGATCGTTACCACTTCGCGCTCGGAAGGCGAGATAATGGACCACCACTACTGATGACGCGGATGCACAGGCGGCCAGGCGGCCAACGGTGCCCGATAGGCCCCACGCGGTCCTGGGCAGGAAGGGGATGCACGCATGGCGGCGATGAAGCCGCGGACGGGAGACGGTCCGCTCGAAGTGACCAAGGAGGGACGCGGCATCGTCATGCGGGTCCCGCTCGAAGGCGGCGGCCGTCTCGTGGTCGAGCTCTCCGCCGACGAGGCGAAGGAGCTCGGCGAGGCTCTCAAGCAGGTCGTGGGCTGACCTCCCATTCGCTTCGGCGTTGACGGCGGGTCCCGGCGGTGACGCCGGGGCCTTCGCCGTACTCGGGCCCCGCGCGGGCCCGGCGGGCGGCGGCCCCGCGGACGTCCGCCCCGCCCCGCCCCGCACCAAGGCCCGGCAGCTCGGCACACAGCAGCACAGCACACCACGCATCAGCACAGGGGGAAGCGTCCAGCATGCCCATCCAGACCCGGGTCGCGCCCGCGGGCGGAACCGTCTCGCAGGCCGTGACCGAACTCGACGCCGAGCTGGCCGCGATCCCCGTCCGGCGGGGCCCGGTCGCGCCCGCCGCCGAGATCGCCGCGGCGCTCCCGTTCGCGCTGGACGACCTCCTGGCCCTGCACGGGGCCAAGGGCGAGCCCGGTGAGATCGTCGCCACGCCCGTCCGCGTCGGCGACCAGGTCCGCGAGCTGCTGCTCTACGGGGTCGGCGACGCCACCTCGGCCGACCTGCGCAAGGCCGGCGCGGCCCTGGCCCGCCGCGCGCGCGGCCGGGCGAACCTCGTCGCCCGCGTCCCCGAGGGCGACCTCGCCGCGTTCGTCGTGGGCGCGCTGCTGGCGTCCTACGGGTTCCGCATCGGCGAGGCCCCCGCGAAGGGGCCGCTGGGCGCGCTGACCGTCCTCACCGAGTCCGGCCCCGAGGCCGCCGCGCCGGGGATCGCGCGCGGCGTCGCGCTCGCCCGCGCGACCGGGCTCGCCCGCGACCTCACCAACACGCCGTCCTCGGAGAAGACCCCGGCCTGGCTCGCCGACCGGGCCCGCGAGCTGGCGGACGAGCACGGCCTGGCGGTGCGCGTGCGCGACGAGGGCGACCTGTCCGAGGGCGGCTTCGGCGGCCTGCTCGCGGTCGGCTCCGGCTCGCCGCTGCACCCGCCGCGGCTGATCGAGCTGACCTACGAGCCGGACGGCGCGGACCGGCACATCGTCCTGGTCGGCAAGGGCATCACGTTCGACTCCGGCGGCCTGTCGCTGAAGCCGAACGACAACATGATGCTCATGAAGACCGACATGCAGGGCGGCGGCATCGTCATGGCGGTCATGGCCGCCCTGCGCGACCTCGGCGTCCGCGCGAAGGTCACCGGGCTGGTCGCGGCGGCCGAGAACATGCCGTCCGGGTCGTCCATGCGGCCGAGCGACGTGATCACCCACTTCGGCGGCCGGACGTCGGAGGTGCTGAACACCGACGCCGAGGGCCGCCTGGTCCTCGCCGACGCGCTCGCCTACGCCGACGCCGAGCTGGACCCCGACCTGGTCGTGGACGTCGCGACCCTCACCGGCGCCGCCAAGGTCGCCCTCGGCCTGCGGCACGGCGCGCTGTTCGCCAACGACGACGCGCTCGCCGCCGCCCTGTTCGAGGCGGGCGAGAAGGCAGGCGAGCCGGTCTGGCGCCTCCCGCTCGTCGAGGAGTACCGCAAGGGCATCGAGTCGGACGTCGCGGACGTCGCCAACATCGAGCGCGGCGGCCTCGGCGGCGGCTCCATCATGGCCGCGCTCTTCCTGCGCGAGTTCGTCGGCGACCGCCCCTGGGCCCACCTCGACATCGCCGGTCCGGGCCGTGCCACCGCCGACGACATGGAGATCACCAAGGGCGCCACGGGCTTCTCCGCCCGCCTTCTGCTGGAGTGGCTCTCGGCGAACTGACGCCCGTCCGCCCGGCCCGGCTCCCGCGGGCGGGGGGCCGGGCCGGTCAGCGGGTGCGGCGGTCCACCACCGGGACCTTGTGGCGGCGGCGGACCTCCTTGACCAGGGCGGGCAGGGTCGTGTCCCAGCCCGGCTCGACGCCGAAGCACCACCGGGCCGCCTCGGCCATGCCGGGGGTCGTCGCGGGGACGTCCGCGAGCGTGAAGACGATCAGGGCCGGACGCTCGGCGGTGCGGGCCATCTCCACCAAAGCGTCGGTGCCGAGGAAGACCAGGTGGTCCTGCTCGCCGCGCTTGGTGCCCGCCACGCCGCGCCGCAGCGCCGCGAGGGCCGTC
>NZ_JBFAOF010000544.1:0-4899 GCF_040675125.1 Spirillospora sp. NPDC049652
GCGGACGCGCAGCCGGAGCGCGTCGGCGGTGTAGTGCAGCTCGATGTCCACGGCGGTTCCGGGGGCGTGGCGGCGGGCGTTCGTGAGGGCCTCCTGGACGATCCGGTACGCGGTGAGTTCGACGCCCGGGTCGAGCGCGGCGACGGAGCCGCTGACGATGAGGCGGACGGCCGAGCCGGTCGTCTCGCGCGCCTCGTCCACCAGGCCGACGAGCTGGGCGAGGCCGGGCTGGGGCCTGCGGGCGGCCTGCTCGCCGTCCCCGGCGTCCTCGCGCAGGACACCGAGGAGGCGGCGCATCTCGGTGAGCGCGGCGCGGGCGGTGTCGCCGATGCCGAGCAGGCGTTTCGCGCCGTCGGCGGGCAGGCCGGGGGTGGCGAGGCGGGCGGTCTCGGCCTGGACGGCGATCATCGAGATGTGGTGCGCGACGACGTCGTGCAGTTCGCGGGCGATGCGGGCGCGTTCGCTCTTGGCGGTGTTCTCCAGCAGGGTCGCGCCCATGGTCTGCTCGGCGGCGGTCTGGCGTTCGGCCTGCGTGCGCGCCCACCGCACGACTCCGGCCCCGGCGGCGACGGGCGCGAGAACGGCCGCGGCGCGGGCGGCGAGGCCGGGATGCGGCAGCAGCGCGACCACGGCGAACGGCGCGATGAGGACGGCGGCGAGGACGTGGGTTCCGGCGCGTCCGAGCAGGTAGAGGACGATGACGAGCGCGGCGCAACCACCGGCGGTGAGGCTCCCGGACGCGGTGAGCGAGGTGAGGCAGGCCCCGGCCACGGCGACGGCGGCGAGGCCGATGTGCGGGATGACCAGCGGCAACGTCGTGAAGAGGCACAGGAGCAGCCCGTACAGCAGGGCGTTGGCGTCCGTGCCCTTGCCGGTGAACTGCGCGACGGCCGCCACCGCCAGCGGCACCCCGAGTCCGACACGTCCCCACACGCTGGACATCTTCCCGGGGTTTCGGACGTCCCGCCATCGCTCGCGTGAGGGACCCGCCCCTCACGCCGGGGACGCCGAAGACCGCTCACACGAGGGACGCGCCGCGCCCGCGGCCCCGCCTAGCGTCGGTGAGCATGGAAATAGAAGTCGACGGCCTGCGCAAGCGGTACGGGCAGGTCAGCGCACTGGACGGAGTGTCGTTCACCGTGCGGCCCGGCCTGGTGACCGGGTTCGTCGGGCCGAACGGCGCGGGCAAGTCCACGACGATGCGGATCGTCCTCGGCCTGGACGCGGCGGACGGCGGGCACGCGCTCGTCGGAGGCCGCCCCTACCGGTCGCTGCGCGATCCGCTGCGGGCGGTCGGCGCGATGCTGGACGCGGCCGCCGTCCACCCCGGGCGGCGCGGACGCGACCACCTGCGCTGGATCGCGCACGCCGCCGGACTCCCCGCGCGCCGCCTGGACGAGGTGCTGGAGCAGGTGGGGCTCGCGGGCGGCGCGGCGAAGCGGCGCGCCGGCGGGTACTCGCTCGGGATGCGGCAGCGGCTCGGCATCGCGGCGGCGCTGCTCGGCGACCCGCGCGTCCTGATGCTGGACGAGCCGGTCAACGGCCTGGACCCGGAGGGCATCGTGTGGATCCGCGGGCTGCTGCGGTCGCTCGCCGCCGAGGGCCGCACGGTCCTGGTGTCGAGCCACCTGATGGGCGAGCTCGAAGGCACCGCGGACCGCCTCGTCGTGATCGGCCGGGGCCGGATCATCGCGGACGCGAGCGTCCCGGAGCTGCTGGCGGCGGCGTCCGGCGGCCGGGTCGCGCTGCGCACGTCCGCCCCCGCCGACGCCATGGCCGTGCTGAGCCGCGCGGGCGGGACGGTCGCGTCCGTCGGCGCGGACGCGCTGACCGTGACGGGCCTGGACGCGGAGGCGGCGGTGGCGGCGCTGGGCGCGTCGAGGGTGCCGTTCGCCGAGGTCAGCGCGCATCGCGCGACGCTGGAGGAGGCGTACATGGAACTGACGCGCGACGCCGCCGAGTTCGAGGCCGCGCCGAGGAGCGGGGCATGAGCGCCGTGGCGTTCCGGCAGGTCAGGGCCGAGTGGACGAAGCTGCGGACCGTCCGCCGGTGGTCGCTGACGCTGCTGGCGGCGGCGGTCGCGATGGTGGTGGTGTCGCTGCTCGGGGCGTCCGGCGGGCAGGTGCAGCACGCGGGCGGTCCGGAGGCCCCGCCGCCGACCGGCCCGGACGGCGCGGTGGTCCGGGATGCGTTCCAGTTCGTCCACCAGGAGATGCGCGGGGACGGGACGATCACCGCGCGGCTGGCGTCGCTGAAGAGCCTGGTCTCGGCCGGGCCGGGCGGCACCGAGACGGAGCCGTGGGCGAAAGCCGGGATCATCGTGAAGGCCGGGACGAAGCCTGGCGCGTCCTACGTGGCGCTGCTGGCGACGCTCGGGCACGGCGTCCGGCTGCAACACGACTTCAAGCATGACAAGTCCGTGTCGGCGTCCGGCGCGGACGCGTCGTGGCTGCGGCTGACCCGGACGGGCTCGCGGTTCACGGCGTACGTGTCGTCCGACGGCACGACGTGGCGGAAGGCGGGCAGCGCGACGGTCCGGGGCATTCCGGCGGACGCGCAGGCCGGCGTGTTCGCGACCTCTCCCCCGCACACGGAGATGGAGCGGCGCTTCGGGGCGACGAGCATCTCCGACGTGCCCGCGCACGCGGTCGGGACCTTCGACAACGTGACGATCGCGGGCACGCATCCGGGCAAATGGACGGGGACGGCCGTGGGCACCTCCCCCACGGCCGGGCTCCCGGGCGGCGACGCGCCCGCGGACGAGGTCAAGGACGGTTCTTCGGTCTCCGGCGGGACGATCACGGTGACCGGTTCGGGCGAGATCGCCCCGGAACCGCGCGGCATGGACCTGGTGCAGAAGGGCTTGCAGGGCGCCCTCATCGGGATGCTCGTGGTGGTCGCCGTGGGGGCGCTGTCGATGACGTCGGAGTTCCGGCACGGGCTCGTCCGGACGACGTTCACCGTGCTTCCGCGACGCGGCGGGATGCTGGTGGCGAAGGCGCTCGTGCTCGGCGCGACGGTGTTCGCCGTGGCGGCGGTCGCGCTGGCGGTGGGGTTCCCCCTGGCGCAGTCGCGGCTGCATTCGTCCGGGTTCAAGCCGCCGGGCTTCCCGACGTGGAGCCTGACCGACCCGGCGGTGCTGCGGGCGGTCCTCGGGTCGGCGCTGCTGGTCGCGCTGGTGGCCGTCCTCGCGATGGCGTTCGGGGCGGTGTTCCGGCACAGCGCGGCGGCGATCGCGGTGGTGCTGGTCGTGGTCCTGGTCCCGCAGATCCTCGCGCCCGCGCTGCCGCTCGGCGCGGCCCGGTTCCTGCTGAGCGTGACGCCGGCGGCGGGGTTCGCCGTCCAGCAGAGCCAGCCGCACTACGCGTTCACGGCGGACGTGTGCCTGCCCGATGACGGCTGCTACCCGCTGTCGCCGTGGGCCGGGCTGGCCGTCCCGTGCCTGTACGTGCTGGTCGCGATGCTGCTCGCGTGGTGGCTGCTGCGCCGGAGGGACGCGTGAGGCGCGAACTGCACGCCGAGTGGACGAAGCTCCGCACGCTGCCCAGCACGGCATGGCTCCTGCTCGCGACGTGCGCGCTGACCGTCCTGGTCGGCTCGCTCGTCGCGGCGGGGAGGGGCGCGTCGAACGGCCCGGAGGACCTGCCGAAGCTGGCACTGGGCGGCGTCCAGTACGGGCAGGCGACGATGGTCGTCCTCGCCTGCCTGGCGGTCGGGGCCGAGTACGGGACGCGCACGATCGTCCCGACGCTGGTCACGATGCCCTGGCGGTTGCGCGTGCTGCTGGCGAAGTCCGTGGTGGTCGGTGGCCTCGCCGTCGCCGCCGGGACGGTCGGTGTCGTCACGTCGCTGCTGGTCGGACGGGTCGTCCTGACGTCGAACGGGTCCCCCGCGCTCGCGCTCGCGGACGGCCCGACGCTGCGCGCCGCCGCCGGGACCGTCCTCTACCTAGGGTTCGTCGCGCTGCTGAGCCTCGGGGTGGCGACGGCGCTGCGCGACTCGGGGGCCGCGATCATCACGGTGCTGAGCGTCCTGTACGCGGTGCCGATCCTGACGCGGCTGGTGTCGTCCGACCACTGGAAGCGGCGGCTGGAGAAGTACGCGCCGATGAAGGCCGGACTGTCGGTGCAGACGACCAAGAACCTCGCGGCCCTGCCGCTGTCCCCCTGGCAGGGCCTCGGCGTCCTGGCGCTCTACGCCGCCGGGGCCGTGCTGGTCGGCGCGCTGCTCTTCCGCCTGCGCGACGCCTAGCGTCCGGGTCTCGGCTGTGGTTCAGGAGAGGCGCGGGCGCAGCAGGTGGGCGACGTCGTGGGCGCGGCTGAGCGGGGACCAGGTGTCGCCGGGATGCCAGTCCTCGGCCGTCCAGACGTCCGACATGACGGCTTTGACGAACCCCCACGCGATCACGCGGTCCAGCGGGACGCCGAGTTGGTCGGCGGCCTGTTCGACGCGGGCCGGGACGAGCGCGGTGAGCGCCTCGTCCCGGTCGTCCGGCTCCGGGTCGTAGAGGAACGTGCCGGTGTCGTAGCCGGGATCGCCGACGAGCCCGTGCGGGTCGATGGCGAGCCACGGTTCGCGCGTCCCGCTCAGGACGTTGTCGTGGTGGAGGTCTCCGTGCAGGACGACCCGTGCGGACGCGTCCGCGCACAGTTCGCGCATGAGTCCGCCCGCCCGGACGACGTAGTCGAGCGGCAGCGGCCCGTTCTCGCCGAGCCTTGCCGCGTACTCGTCGAACGCCGTGACCTGGGTGATCGCGTCCGGGAGCGGGCAGCCGTCCGGCGGCGGGACGTGCAGCCGCCGCATGACGCCGACCAGCGCGGACGTGGCCTCCTCGTCACGCCCCGGAACGAGGTCACGCAGACGCGTGCCGGGCGTCGCCCGTTCGAGCAGCAGCGCACC
>NZ_JBFAOF010000545.1:0-4884 GCF_040675125.1 Spirillospora sp. NPDC049652
CGCCCTGCGGGGCACGGGGAGGACCGCCGTAGGGCGGCCGCGGAGGCGGCGGACCGTACGGAGGTTGCCCCGGTCGTCCGGCCGGAGGGGGGTAATGACCAGCCATAGGGGAGAACTATACGTGCGGGGCCGCTACCATTTGCCGCCATGTTGGGTCGCCTGCGGCCATTGGTCGCCTCCCTGCCGCTCGCCGCCGTTCTGTCCGCCGCGCTCGCGCTTCCAGCGCAGGCCGCGGGCGGCCGGTACGAGCCGGCGCGGCACGTGTCCGCCCGTGCCGCCGAGGCCGCGCCGCACGGCGCCGAGGCCGTGCCGCACGGCGCCGGGGCCGCGCCGCGGGACGCCGCTCTCGCCTCCGGACGGGGGCTGCGAGTCTCGGACCGCGTCGTCAAGGACGAGGCGGCGATCACCCTCGCCAAGGGCGGCGTCGCCCACGTCCGCGAGACGATCGTCTACCAGTTCACCAGCGCCGGGTTCGAGCGGACCTTCACCACGCGGACGCACGCCAGCGTCACCGAGGACCGGGTCTGGAAGATCGAGAACCTGCGGGCGTCCAGCCCGGACGGCGGGCCGGTCAGGACGTCGGTGTCCTCGTCCGGGACGACCACGACCGTGAAGCTGACCGGCGGGGCGGCGACCGGGCAGCACACCGTGGTGCTGCAGTACGACGTGCGGGGCCCGGTCTCGCAGCAGAAGCAGGTCGAGGAGTTCCGCTGGACGGCGGTCGGCGGCTGGAAGGTCCCGGTCGCGCAGGCCCGCGCCACGGTGGACGCGCCCGCCATGGTGCAGAACGTCAACTGCTTCGCGGGCGCCCTCGACAGCACGATCGGCTGCACGCAGTTCTATACGAACCACACGCACACCCAGGGCGTGTTCAGCCAGAGCCAGATGCTGCCGGACGACAACCTCACCGTCGTCGTCGGGCTCCCCGCCGGGGCGACCGGCGGCAAGGCGATCTTCGAGCGGCGGCACACCGCCGCGACCGCGTTCTCGGTGAACGGCGTGACCGCGTCCGCGCTGGGCGCGCTGCTCCTGCTGCTGGTCGGCGGCGTCATCGCCCTCTACCTGCTGCGCGGCCGGGACGCCCGGGTGGTCGGCAAGCGGGCCGCCGAGGGCGACCAGGCGCACGTCACCGGCGAGCGGTTCGAGCCGCCGAACGGCGTCCGGCCCGGCCAGATCGGCACGCTGATCGACGAGCAGGCGGACGTGATCGACGTGACCGCCACCATCGTCGACCTCGCGGTCCGCGGCCACGTGCTGATCGAGGAGGACGACCGGGGCGCCACCGGGCGGCTCGACTGGACGCTGCGCCGCCTCCAGCGTCCCGGCGGCGACGCCGACCTGCTGCGCTACGAGCGGATCCTGCTCGGCGCGCTGTTCGACGGCCGGGACGCGGTCAAGCTGTCCGCGCTCGGCGGGACGTTCGCGACCCAGCTCCAGCGCGTCCGGTCGGCGATGTACGACGACGTGGTGGAGCAGGGCTGGTTCGCGCGCCGCCCCGACACCGTCCGGTCCCGCTGGACGATCGCCGGCATGGCGCTGACCGGCCTCGGCGTCATCGCGACCGTCGTCCTGGCCGTCACCACCGACCTCGCGCTGGTCGGCCTCGCGGTGATCGTCGCGGGCGCGGCGCTCGCCTACGGCGGCCAGTACATGCCGGCCAAGACCGCGCGCGGCTCGACCGTCCTCGCGCACACGATCGGGTTCCGGGCGTTCCTGGAGCGGGGCGCCCTGCCGGACTCGGACATGCCGTCCCAGCAGCGCATCGCCCTGTTCTCCCGGTTCCTGCCGTACGCGGTCGTCTTCGACGTCGTGGACCGCTGGGCCCGGACCGTCGAGGACGCGGGCGTCCGCGCCGAGGGCGCCGACAACCTCTACTGGTACGAGGGCCCGGCCGAGTGGGACCTGTCCCGGTTCGCCGAGTCCATGCGCACCTTCACGCTCGCCACCTCGGGGTCGATCTCGCAGTCGCGCGGGATGTGACGCCGGGCGGGCGATGATTGATCCCCGCCTGTCGGGTAGGGGCCGGGGTGAGGAGGTGTCACCTGTGCTAGCCACCGTCGTCACCGCGACCGGCCACCACGTGGGGAACAACTACTGGGTCATCCTGGGCCCGATCATCATCGCCCTGGCGCTCGTCACCTGGCTCCTGCTGACCCGGCACGCCTCGGGCAAGCGCGTCCACCCGGGCAAGCCGACGGGGGAGACCGCCAACCGGGGGCCCGTGAAGGGCGGGGTCATCGAGGGGGGCCCGTCGCAGCGCACCCGCCGGGACGCGGCCGTGCCCGAGGACTACGAGCACCGTAAGAAGTAGTACGGAGGATCCGCGTCGGCCGCGGGCCGTGCGCGGGCACCGGCGACCGCCGGTTCCTACCAACCTGCCATTTGGCCGCCTTCCGGGCGTAGGTAAGATGTCTGACATCTGACCTCTGGAGGCGCCCGCATGGCCCTGAACCCGGTATCCACCGGATCCACCGTGGACGCCGTCCTCGACCAGCTGCAGTCGGAGATCACCGGCGGCGGCTGGCGGGTCGGCGAACGCCTGCCCGGCGAGCACCGGCTCGCGGACGAGCTCGGGGTGAGCCGTCCGGCCGTCCGGGAGGCGATCCGCGCGCTCACCCACATCGGCGTGCTGGAGGTGCGCCGGGGCGACGGGACGTACGTGCGCAGCCGCGTCGACCCGCGGCCGCTGCTGGCCGGGGTGGCGCGTTCGACGCTGATCGACGTGTTCGAGGTGCAGCTCGCCTACGACGTCCAGGCCGCCCGGCTCGCCGCGCGCCGCCGCACCGACGCCGACCTCGCCCGCCTGGAGGGGCTGCTCGCGGCGCGCGCGGCGGCAGGCGACGAGCGGGAGTTCGGCGAGGCCGACGCCCGCTTCCACCTCGGCGTCGTCGAGGCCGGGAAGAACCCGCTGCTGGTCGAGGCCTACCGGTACTTCGCCGGCCGGCTCGGCGAGGCGATCTCCACGCTGCGCGCCGACGTCGCCCTCGCCGAGGCCCCGCAGGAGGCGCACCGCGCCGTCCTGGACGCCGTCGCCGCCCGCGATGCCGAGGCCGCCGAGCGGGCCGCCCGGACGGTCATCGAGCCCACCCTGACCGCGCTGGACGCGCTGGTCCGCGCCACCCCCGAGGAGCCCCGCGTTGACCCTTCGTGAGGATTCCGGCCCCCTCTCGCGGGCCGCCACGCCCCCGCCGGACACCACCGCGGGCGACACCGCCCCCGCCGCCGACGCGCCGCGCGGGCGCGCCGGGGCGGTCGCCGGGCTGGCGCTGATCGTCCTCGTGGCGATCAACCTGCGTCCCGCGCTGACCGCCGTGGGGCCTCTGGTCGGGGAGATCCGGGCCGACCTGCACCTGACCGGGACGGCGGCGGGGGCGCTCACCACGCTGCCGCTGATGTTCCTCGGCTCCTACGGGCTGCTGGCGGCGTTCCTGCGCCGTCCGCCGCGTCCCGAGGCGCTGCCGGTCGCGGCGATGGTCGCGCTCACGGCCGCGATCGGGCTGCGGATGATCCCGGTCACCCCGGCGCTGTTCGCCGGGTCGCTGGTCGCCGGGATGGCGATCAGCATCGGCAACATCGCCGTCCCCGGCCTCATCAAGCGGGACCACCCGCAGCGGATCGCGGCGGTCACCGCCCTCTACACGGTCGCGCTGAGCGGCGGCGCGGCGCTCGGGTCGGGGCTCGCCGTCCCGATGCAGCACGCCACCGGCGGGAGCTGGCGGGGGCCGCTGACGCTGCTCGCCGTCCCGTCGGCGCTGGCCGCGCTGGTGTGGCTGCCCCGGATGCTGCGCGTCCGCCGCGCGGCGAACGCGGCGAGCGCGGCGGGGACGGCCCCGGACGCCGGACCGGGCGCGGTCTCGCACCGGGACGTCGCGCGGAAGGTGTGGCGTTCGCGGCTGGCGTGGCAGATCACGATCTTCTTCGGCCTGCAGTCGTCGCTGGCGTACGTGATGTTCGCCTGGCTGCCGACGCTGCTGACCGACCGGGGGCTGTCGGAGAGCAGCGCGGGGTTCGTCACCGCCGCGTCCAGCCTGGTCCAGATCGTCGGGAACATGTGCCTGCCGCTGCTCACCGCGCGGCTGCGCGACCAGCGGCCGATCGCGCTGCTGGTGGCGGTGCTGACGGCGGCCGGGTTCGCCGGGCTGACCTGGGCCCCCCTGGGCGGGATGTGGGTGTTCGTCGTGGTGCTCGCGCTCGGCCAGGGCGCGTCCTTCGCGCTCGCCCTGTCCATGATCGGCCTGCGCTCCCCGGACGCCGCGACCGCCGCCCAGCTCTCCGGGATGGTGCAGGGCGTCGGCTACGTGATCTCGGCGTTCGGGCCGCTGCTGATCGGCGCGCTGCGCGACGCGACGTCCGGCTGGACGGTCCCGGTGGCGCTGGTGGTCGCCATCGCGCTCTCGGAGATCATCCCGGGACTCGGGGCGGGCCGGGCGCGGATGCTCGACTGACCCGGACGGGAAGCCGGAGGCGCGGCCTGGAACGCTCCAGGACCGCGCCTCCGGCCGTTCCGGCCCTGAGCGGCGTCAACCGGTCATGAACAGGCCGCGAACGGCGCGGATCTCCCCCACGACCGCCTCGCCGCCGTGCAGCGGGACGGTCGCCAGCTCCTCCAGGACGGCCGGGTCCGCGGGCTCCACGCCGAGCGCGCGCAGCAGGGCCACCGTGACCGGCGTCCGGGCCCGCATCGACCCGTCGTCGACCTTGATGGCCCCGGCCCGGCCGTCGGCGAACGCGAACGCGTCCACGCCCTCCGCGCCGCACTTGACCAGCAGGCCCGGCACGGCCTCCATCAGGCGGCGCTCCTCGCGCCGGGTGCCGGACGTCCAGGCCGGGAACGCGCGCATCGCGTCGGCGACCTTCCGCTCCGGCGTCCCCGGCTCGGCCGTC
>NZ_JBFAOF010000546.1:0-4883 GCF_040675125.1 Spirillospora sp. NPDC049652
CACCCCGCCCGCCCCGACCCCCCCCCGCCCACCCCCCCCCCCCGCGCCCCCTACGCGCGCCACGCCCACCCCCGCGCCGCGGGCCCGCGCGCGGGGGGGGCGCGCGAGGGTGGTGCGCGCGACCGTGGTGCGCCCGATGACGCCCCGCGCGACGCAGGACCACGCCCCAGCACTCCACGCGACTCCGCCCCACGCGACGCAGGACCACGCCACGCCGGACCGCGCGACACCGCTCCACGCGACAGCGCCCCCCGCAACGCAGGGCCACGCGACTCCGGACCGGGCGACTCCGCCTCCCGCGACGCCGGACCGCGCCACACCGGACCAGGGGACGCCGGACCGCGCGACGTTGGAGCGCGTGAGGCCGCCTTCCGTGAGTCGTCCTCGCGTGAGGCAGGTGCTCGGGAGCAGGGTCCGCGCGACGGTCGTCCTCGCGAATCCGCCGCACACGACAGCGGCCCGCGCGAGTCGGCGTCTCGCCGCAGTGGGCGGCATGCGGCCGACGCTCCGCCCGGTGACGGCTCTCGCACGAGTGGACGGCACGAGACCACCCCGCACAGCAGCGGATCTCACGAGACCACGCCTCGCGCGAGCGGGCAGTATCGGGGCACGCCTCCCGGCAGCGGACAGCACCCGGTCACGCCGTCCGACAGCGGGCAGCACCGGATCGCGCCGCACGGCGGTGGGCAGCAGCCTCGGCAGAGCGGGCAGCATCCTGTCGCTCCGCGTGGTGGCGAGCAGCGGCCGGCGGATCCCCGGACGAGCGGCCAGCACCCGGTCACGCCCCGGACGAGTGGGGCCCACCAGGTCCCGCCCGCCGCGCAGGGCACTCCCCCGCCGGCCTACGGTCCGGCCGGGCCCCGGCCCGGCGAGGAGCGGCCGATCGTGCCCCGGTTCAGCGCACAGGCGCAGGCCGAGGCCCAGGCACGCGCCCAGGCCGCCCAGGCGCGGTCCGCGGGCACGGAGGTCACGCGCGCGGACACGCCGCTCAACCCGTCCCAGTACGCGGTCGGCGTGCAGCCGCAGCATCCCCAGCCGACCCAACATCCCCAGCCGACCCAGCATCCTCAGCCCAGCCAGCATCCTCAGCACGAACCCGGCCAGCATCATCCTCAGCCCCCTCAGCAGGGGCAGCACCCCCGGCAGCCGCAGCAGGCGCACTACTCCCAGCAGGCTCAGCAGGCGGCTCAGCACCCGTATGCGCAGGCTGACGCCCGGATGGCCCCCCGGGCGGACGCGCCCGCGTACGAGGAGGAGCCCCGGCGGAAGCGGCGCGGGCTGGTGATCACGTTGGTGGTCGTGCTCGTGCTGCTCGTCGGCGTGGTGGCGGGGCAGCTCGTGCGGCCGGTGCCGGACACCTCCCTCGCGCTGACGCTGCCCACCGCGAGCCACACCTTCGCCGGGCAGGCGCCTGCCCTGCCGTGGCCGAAGGCCGGGCAGGCGACCGTGTACGTGGACGGCCTGGGCACGATGGGCTCGTCCGGCGCGGCGAATCCGACGCCCACGGCCAGCGTCGCCAAGGTCATGACCGCGTACACGATCCTGCGGGACAAGCCGCTGGCCAGCGGCGAGGACGGGCCGAGCTTCACGGTCACGCCGCAGGGCCTCACCGAGCTGCCGCAGCGCAAGGCGCGCGGCGAGTCGCTGCTCGGGATCCGCGCGAACCAGCGGTTCACCGAGCGCAAGGCGCTGGAGGCGCTGCTGGTGATCTCCGCGAACGACGTCGCGCACGAGCTGGCCCGCTGGGACGCGGGGTCGGACCAGGCGTTCGTCCAGAAGATGAACGAGTCGGCACGGTCGCTCGGCATGACGGACACGACCTACACCGACCCGAGCGGCTACGACTCGGCGACCGTCAGCACGGCCGCCGACCAGGTCAAGCTGCTGCGCGCGGCGATGAAGCTGCCCGCGTTCGCCGAGTCGGTCGCGCTGCGCCAGTTCGTCCCGGACGGGGGCGGCCGGCCGCGCAACGCGGGCAACGTCCTGCTCGGCCAGAACGGCGTGGTCGGCGGCAAGACCGGCTACACCGACAAGGCGGGCGGCAACTTCGTGTTCGCCGCGCACCGCCAGGTCGGCGGGGCGGACGCCCTGATCCTCGGCGCGGTGATGAACCAGCCGTCGACGAGCGCGATGGGCGCGATCACCGCCGCGCAGCCGCTGGTCGCGGCCGCCGGGAACGCGCTGGTCAGCGCCACGGTCGCACCCGCGGGCAGCCGTGTCGCGAAGGTGGACGACGGGCTCGGCGGCGGCGCTCCGCTGCGCGCGTCCAAGCCGGTGACCGTGGTCGGCTGGCCCGGCATGACCGTCCGGCTGGGGGTCGCCGGGACCGCGCCGGCGACCGCGCCGCAGGGCGCCAAGACCGGCACGCTGACGGCGGGCGCGGCGCGGATTCCGCTCACGCTGGACCGTCCGCTCGGCAAGCCGTCCCTGCTGCACCGCCTCCTCCGGCTCGCCTGAGCGCCCGCCCCGGTCCGCCGCGGACGACGAGGGTGCACCGGGCGGCAGCTCAGCGCGCGTACCGCGGGTGCACCGGGCGGGTTCGCGGGGGGCGGCTCAGGTCGTCGGTTGCGCCTCGGGCTTCTCGCGTTCGGACGCCAGCGCGCCCGCCAGCACGAGCCGTCCGGACGTCCGGACCATGTAGGTGACCTCGTCGAGCGGGCGGCGCAGGGACGTCAGAGCGACGAGGGCGGCGAGCAGCGTGTGCCCGAGGACGATCTCGACGGCGTCCCGGTCCGGCACCGGGTCGCCGATCGCCGCGGACAGCCGGTCCCGGACGAACAGGAACAGCACCGTGCGGGCGTCCTCGACCGACGGGTCGTCCGAGGTCACCGCCTGGATGATCGCCGAGGTCAGGGTCAGCTCGCCGGACGCGATCTCCACGATCCGCTCCAGCAGCGAGGTGAGCCGCTCGGTGGCGGTGCCGCCGACCGCGAGCGCGTCGATGTCGGCGGTCACCCGGTGCGCCCAGGTGGCCGCGACCTCGGTGAGCAGATGGTCCTTGGTGGCGAAGTACCGGTACACGGTGGCGCGCGCGACCCCGGCGCGGTCGGCGACGTCGTGCATGGTGACGGCCTGGTAGCCGCCCTCGTCCGCCAGCGCGCGGGCCGCCTCCAGCAGCCGCTCCCGGCGGGCCTGCTGATCCTTCGTCAACGTCCTCGTGACGGTGATCCGCACGCCGCCACCCACACTGCCGCTCAACGCGCCTCCTCGATCGACGCCCCCATTGTCCCGCAGAACGGGCCGCGGCACCGGGGAGGCGGGTGAATCGAGACCCCCGGGACAGGCCCGAGCCGAAGCCCGTCGCCGAGGGTCCGCGTCGAGGAGTCCGCGTCGAGTGTGCGCCGCGCGGGTCAGGCGACCACGTCGAGCGCGCGGCGGTGCTCGGCCCACTGGAGCGAGTGCCGGATGGCGTCGCCGATCGTGAACTCGGGCCGCCAGCCCAGCACCTCCCACGCCTTGGCCGGATCGACGAACGCGCCGACGACGTCACCGGGCCGGGCCGGGGCCTCCTCCACGGCGAAGCCGTCGCCGACGACCTCGCGGAAGGCGTCCACCAGCTCGCGGACGGTCGTGCCGTCCCCGGTGCCGAGGTTGACGACCTGGTAGGCGGGCGGCGCGTCCGCCGGGCGCGCGGGCGGGACGATCGCGTCGAAGCGCTCCACGGCCGAGACGAACGCCCGCGCGATGTCCCACACGTGGATGTAGTCGCGGATCGCCGTGCCGTCCCGGGTCGGCCAGTCCACGCCCGTGATCCGGAACGGGACGCCCGACTCGTACGACTCGATCATCTTGCCCAGCGCGTGCGTCGGCTTGCTGGACTGCAGGCCGGTGCGCATGCCCGGGTCGGCGCCGATCGGGTTGAGGTAGCGCAGTGACACGACGCGCAGCCCGTAGGCCGCGGCCATGTCGCGCAGCGCGGTCTCCGCCATCGCCTTCGAGCGCGTGTAGGGGTTCTGCGGGTCCAGCTCGGACGCCTCGGTGACCGAGAGGTCCTCGGACGGGCGGTACATGCCCGCCGTGGACGCGAACACCATCCGGTCGCAGCGGTTGCGCCGCAGGTGTTCGGCGAACTCCAGGGTCCGGGTGAGGTTGACGCGGTAGTAGCGGGCCGGGTCGCTCACCGAGTCCGGCACGACGATCAGCGCGGCGCAGTGCACGGCGGCGGTGATGTCCGGATGCCCGGCGAAGATCCGGTCGACCAGGGCGCCGTCGCCGATGTCGCCCTGGTAGAAGACCTTCCCCTCGGTGAACTCCGGACGCCCGGTGACCAGGCTGTCGAGCACGACGGGCGTGGCACCGCGCTCGGCGAAGGCCGACGCGATGGTGCTGCCGATGAACCCGGCGCCCCCTGTGATCAGGACCTTCACTTGACTTCCCCTTACCGAAGTGTGCTCCCCGTGGCTCGGTACGCACAGAATCCGCATAGGTCCGCGCAGGGTCAACGGCACGTTGACCAACTGACCGGGACCGGACGCGCGGGCCCCGTTCAGCTGGGGCCACCGCCACCGGCCGTCGCCGAGGCCGCGACCTGCAGATGTGACGAGCCGCCTGGGACGCTGTGCGGGGCGGGTGGGACGGGATGGTCCGGGCGTTCGGGGCGGGCTGTCCCGGGCGCGTGGGGCGGGTGGCCTCCGGGACGGGTGAACGTGTCCGCTGCCGGACGCCGGTCTACAGCGTTTGCGGGATCCGCTACCGCCGGGTACCGGCGATGGTGGCCAGATGCAGCCCACCCGGGTCCTCATCGTGGACGACCACGCGCTGTTCGCCGAGGCGCTGTCGGCACGGCTCGGCCGCGAGCCGGACCTGGTGGTCCTGCCCGTCGCGGCGGCGGGCCGGCAGGCGCTGTCGCTCGCGGCCACCGAGCGCGCGCACGTGGTGCTGCT
>NZ_JBFAOF010000547.1:0-4879 GCF_040675125.1 Spirillospora sp. NPDC049652
GCACCGGGCGCGGTGGACGTGATGCCGCGCGGCCTCGACCCCGAGTTCGTCGACGAGGGCGAGAACATGGGCCGCGTGCGGCGTCCGCTGCCGGTCGCGAAGGCGCTGGACGACGTCCTGGTCGCCTACGAGATGAACGGCGAGCCGCTGCCGCCCGACCACGGGTTCCCGGCGCGGCTGGTCGTCCCGCACTGGGTCGGGATCGCGTCCATCAAGTGGCTCGGCGACATCGAGGTCGCCGACCACGCGCTGACCTCGCCCTGGAACACCCGCTACTACCGGATGTTCCGGCCGGACCTGCCCGCGGACGGCGTGGTGCTGACCACGATGAACGTCAAGAGCGCGTTCGAGCTGCCGTTCCCGGCGACGCTGGAGGCGGCGGCCGGCCGCGAGGTCACGCTCACCCGACGGTCCTGGTCCGGCACCGGACGCGTCGAGCGCGTCGAGGTCAGCACCGACGGCGGCGCGCACTGGGAGCCCGCCCGGCTGGACGAGCGGACCGACGCGTGGGTGCTCTGGTCGCTGCCCTGGCGTCCGCCCGCGCCCGGCGAGTACGCGCTGCTCGCCCGCGCCACCGACGACACCGGCCGCACCCAGCCGGACGTGGAGCCGCACAACCGCAACGGTTACCTCTTCGGGGCGGTCGTGCGCCATCCGGTGACAGTGACCTGAACCGGCCCTTGGCGGGCGCCGCGCTCCGGGTGAGGATCAGGTGACCCCTGAGGAGTGCCCATGCCGCTGTGGAAGCCCGATCCCACCTTCTACGCCTCCCCGCGCGACGCCGTCTCCGCTCCTCCCGAGAAGCTCGCCTACGTCGCGGCGTTCGACCCGTCGTCGCGCGGGCCGGACGCCGTCCTGGTCGTCGACGCCGACCCGGACTCGGCCGCCTACGGCACGGTCGTCGGCCGCACCGACCTGCCCAACACCGGTGACGAGCTGCACCACATGGGCTGGAACGCGTGCAGCAGCGCCCTGTGCCCGTACGCGCCGCACCCGCACGTCGAGCGCCGCTACCTGGTCGTCCCGGGGCTCCGCTCGTCCCGGATCTACTTCCTGGACGTCAAGAAGGACCCGACGGCCCCCGAGATCACCAAGGTTCTGGAGCCGGAGGAGCTGGCCGAACGCGCCGGGTACTCGCGCCCCCACACCGTCCACTGCGGCCCGGAGGGGCTCTACCTCTCCTCGCTGGGCGGCGCGAACGGCGACGACGGCCCGGGCGGGATCGCGCTGCTCGACCACGACTCGTTCGACGTGCTCGGACGCTGGGAGGTCGACCGCGGCCCGCAGCACCTCGCCTACGACGCCTGGTGGCACATCGCGCACGACGTGCTGGTGACGTCCGAGTGGGGCACGCCGTCGATGATCGAGGACGGCGTGGTCGGCGAACTGCTGCTCGGCCGCCAGTACGGCCACGCCCTGCACTTCTGGGACCTGCGCAAACGCCGCCACGTCCAGCGGGTGGACCTCGGCGACCAGCACCAGATGGCGCTGGAGCTGCGGCCCGCGCACGACCCGACGCGGCAGTACGGCTTCGTGAACGTGGTGGTCAGCGTCGAGGACCTGTCGTCCTCCATCTGGGTCTGGCACCGCGAGGACGGCGCGAAGGACGGCCCCTGGACGGCCACGAAGGTCATCACCATCCCCGCCGAGCCCGCGGACGCGGACGCGCTGCCGCCCGTGATCCAGCCGTTCGGGGCCGTCCCGCCGCTGGTCACCGACATCGACCTGTCGGTCGACGACCGCTGGCTGTACGTGTCGTGCTGGGGCACGGGCGAGCTGAAGCGGTACGACGTGTCCGACCCGTTCCACCCGGCCGAGGCCGGATCGGTGCGGATCGGCGGCATCGTGAACCGGACGCCGCACCCGTCCGCGCCGGACGTCCCGCTCTCCGGCGGCCCGCAGATGGTCGAGGTCAGCCGCGACGGCCGCCGCGTCTACGTGACGAACTCGCTGTACCGGGCCTGGGACGACCAGTTCTACCCGGACGGCGTCGGCGCGTGGATGGCGCGGCTCGACTCGTCGGACTCGGGGTTCGGGTTCGATCCGCGCTTCTTCCCGCACGGGGACGACTTCGGCGGGCTGCGCGTCCACCAGACGCGGCTGCAGGGCGGCGACGCCTCGTCCGACTCCTACTGCTACCCGTGACGCGGTGACGGACGGTTCGCTGGCCGCGCTGGTCGTCCTCGGGGCGTTCCACGGCCTGAACCCGGCGATGGGCTGGCTGTTCGCGGTGGGGCGCGGCCTCCAGGAGCGCAGCCGGACGCGGGTCCTGCAGGCGCTGCCCGCCATCGCGGCCGGGCACGCCGCGTCGGTGGGGGCGGTCGCGCTGCTGGTCACGCTCACCCGGTCGGTCGTCGCCGCCCGGGTCGTCGCGGTCGCCGGCGGTGTCGCGCTGGTCGGGTTCGGGCTGTGGCGGCTGCTGTCGAAGCGGCACTTCCGCTGGGTCGGGATGCGGCTGTCGCTTCCGCAGCTCGCGGGCTGGTCGTTCCTGATGTCGTCGGCGCACGGCGCGGGGCTCATGCTGCTGCCGCTCATCACCGCGTCCGGATCGGGCGGCGGGGCCGGGGGCGGGGGCGCGCACGCCCACGGGCTCGGGCACGCGGCGGGCAGCGCGGTCTCGGCGGCGGTGTTCGTGACCGGCGTCCACACCCTCGCCATGTTCGTCACGGCGGGGGTGGTCGCGCTGCTGGTCTACGACGTCCTCGGGTTGACGGTGCTGCGCCGCGCGTGGCTGAACCTGGACCGGGTCTGGGCCGTCGCCCTCGTCGGCGCGGGAGCGTTCGCCCTGGCCACCGCCTGACGCCCACGCCCGGCCGTTCACCCCGCACGGTCCTTGTCAGCCGCCGGCCGGAAGCCGTTGTCAGCCGCTGAGCGGAGGCCGTTGTGCGCGGCTGAGCAGCCGGCGTGTTGCCGTGGTGCGACCGCCCTTTGTCACACCGTGATGAGTCCCGTTTGTCACTCAGGACGAAAAAGACATCGCGGTCCGACCGAAACCCGGCCCCGCGGCGGCGATGAACCAAGATCAATTGCGGCGGTCCGCCCGTGCTGGCACTCTCCTAACGGACCCATGGGACATCAGTGACCCATGGGGCAATTCTGTTGAACGGGGATGCCATGAAGGCTTCTGCACGACTCGCCGTGCGCTGTGCGGCCGCGGCCCTCACCGCCGCGCCGCTGCTCACGGTCGCCGGGACCGCCGCCACCGCGGCGCCGGCCGCCGCCCCCGCCGCGGACCAGGACGTCTGGGCCGCCGCGGGACCGGCCGGGGTGGGTGCCAAGTCCGCCTACCTGTACGACGTGTCCGCCAAGAAGGCCCGCTGGGCCCGCGCGGACAAGACCAAGCGGCCGATCGGCTCCATGACCAAGGTCATGACCGCCTACACGGTGCTGAACAGCAAGGTCAGCCTGGACAAGGTCGTCACCATCCAGCGCAAGCACGTCGAGTACGTCACCAAGAAGTACAAGGACGCCAGCCGCGCCGGCCTGGTCGCGGGCGACAAGCTGACCGTCCGGCAGCTGCTGAACCTGATGATGGTGCCGTCCGGCTGCGACGCCGCGTACGTGCTCGCCGACACCGTCGGACCGGGCTGGAAGCCGTTCGTCGCCAAGATGAACGCCAACGCCCGCAAGCTCGGCATGAAGAACACGCACTACGCCAACTTCGACGGCCTCAACTGGCCGTCGGAGAAGTCGACGTACTCGACCGCCTGGGACCTGACCCGGCTCGGCTACGCCACGATGAAGAACTCCACGTTCCGCTCGATCGTGAAGCAGCCGCGCTACTACCTGGGCGCGACCAGCGCGCACCACGCCTACAACGAGTGGAACACCAACCGGCTGCTCGGCTCGGGCAAGGGCGCGTACAAGGGCGCGGTCGGCATCAAGACCGGCCACACCAACGCCGCCGGCTACTCGCTGATGTTCGAGGCCGTCCGCGGCAAGAAGACGCTGATCGGCGTCGTCATGGACAGCTCCAAGACCGTCGAGGCGGCGCGCTTCACCGACGCCGCCAAGATGCTGAACTGGGGCTTCGGCGTCCGCACCGCCGACGTCTGGGTCGTCCCGCCGGTCCCGGCCGGCGCGAACGTCGACTGACGCGCCCCCGCATCACCGCCCCCCGTGCCCACGCGGCGCGGGGGGTTTCCCATGTTTGCGTCGAACCGGTTGCGGGCGTCCAGGCCACCCGCGAAGCTGCGTGGTCGTGGCCGGACGAGCGAACACGGGACCGCCGATGCGACGCACTGCACTGCTGGCCGGGACGTTCCTCACGCTCCCCCTGCTCCTGACGACCCCGGCCCTAGCGGCGCCGCGCCCGTCCGTGCCGCGCCCGTCCGTGCCGCGCCCGTCCGTGCCGCGCCCGTCCGTGCCGGGCTCCGCCGTGTCACCGCCACGCCCCGACCTGAGTGGCGGGGCCCCGTCCGGTATCCGCGCGAAGGCCGCCTACCTCTCGGTCGGGAGGACGACGTGGGGAGTCGGCGCGGACGCCGCCCGTCCGGCCGCCAGCATCACCAAGCTGATGACCGCCCTGGTCGTCGTCCGCGCGGGCGACCTCGACCGGACGATCACCGTCAAGCGCAAGTACCTCACCTACGGCGCCCGGCACGACGCGAGCATGGCGGGCCTCCACGCGGGCGACCGCCTCACCGCGCGCCAGCTCCTGTACGCGATGCTCCTGCCGTCCGGCTCGGACGCCGCCTACGCCCTCGTCGAGTCCTACGGCGGAACCTGGCCGAAGTTCGTCGCCAGGATGAACGCCACCGCCCAGGGACTCGGCATGGCGAGCACCCACTACGACAACTTCGACGGCCTCCCCTGGCCGTCCGGGACGGCCGACTCCAGCACCCCCCGCGACCTGGTCGTCCTCGCCCGCGCGGCCCTC
>NZ_JBFAOF010000548.1:0-4879 GCF_040675125.1 Spirillospora sp. NPDC049652
CGAGCAGCGTCTTGCCGGTGCCGGGGGAGCCGGTCAGCAGCACGCCGCGCGGGGCGCGGGCGCCCATCCGGCGGTACTTGTCGGGGTCCCTGAGGAAGTCGACGATCTCCTCCAGCTCGGCCTCGACCTCGTCGATCCCGGCGACGTCGGCGAACGTGGCGCGCTTCTCGTCGGGGGTGACGGGCTTGGGGGAGCGGCCGAAGCCGCCGAGCATCCCGCCGCCGCGTCCGCCGCCGGTCATGCGGCGCTGCAGCCAGACCATCGCGCCGATCCACAGGCCGACGAACAGCAGCGTGGGCAGCAGCGAGAGCAGCAGGTTCGCCAGCGGGCTGCGGTTCTCGTTGACCGGCTTGGCCTCGACGACCACGCCCTTGGCGACCATCTCGCCGAAGATGTTGTCGTTGGCGAACTCGGGACGCAGCGTCTTGAAGTCGGAGTAGGTCTTCTTGGCGTCGCTCTGGCCGGGCACCTGCTGCGCCTGCTTCAGCTGGCCCTGGATCTCGAAGCCCTTGGTGTAGACGTCCTTGACGTTGCCCGCCGCGACCTGCTGGGTGAAGGCGGTGTAGGGGATGTCGGCGCGTTCCTTCTGGCCCGCGATGTTCATGGACGTGTAGCTCAGCGCGAACACGAGCAGGAGCAGCAGCCAGAAGATGAAGGTGTTGCGGCCCGGACGGAACCCGCCGCCGCCCTTGTTGCCGTCGCCGTCGCCGTTCTTCTTCTCCGGCTGGTGCTTCACGCCTTCGGCACGCCACGGCTGGCCGGGCTGGTCGCGGGGCGGCACCGGCTGCCTCCGGTCGGGCTGCCTCCGGTCGGACCGTCCTTCCGGACGAGCCCGGTCCGGCCGGCCCGGCGGCGTCTCCGCTGGCTTCGACGGCACCTTCGCTCCCCTGCATCCCTCAGCGCGCCCCCGGGGCCGGGGGCGGAACAAGATCTTCCCTGGTCGGCGGCGCGGAAAACCCGGCCCGCCGGCCTCTGGACCGGTCCGCCGCGGCTGGTCGCGGACGGCGCCGCCCGGTGCTCGCCGGGGTCAGCCGCCCGCCGCGGGAGCGGCGAACCCGTACTTGCCGAACAACGAACGAGCGGCCGGAGATGTCAGCCATGTGACGAACGCCTCCGCCTGCTTCGCGTGCCCGCCGCGCACCGCCGCCGCCGGATAGGACGCCACGACGTTCAGCGCCGGCGGAACCGGCACGCTCCCGGCCGCCACACCGGCGGACCGGAGGTCGGTGACGTACACCACGCCCGCGTCGGCCTCCCCGGCCCGGACCCGGTCGAGCACCGCCCGCGCGCTGACCTCCTGCGACGACGTCCGGACGGTCAGCCCGGCGCGCGCGAACATCTGCTGCGCGTACCGTCCGACCGGGACGATCGGTCCGCCGGTGACGACCCGCAGGCCGGGCCGGGCCAGATCGTACGGCGAGCGCAGCCGCTTGGGGTTGCCCGGCCGGACGGCGATGACCAGCGAGTTGCGCGCGACGACCAGCGGACGGCCCGCCAGCTTCCGCCCGACCTCCCTGAGCGCCGTCTCGTCGGCGGTGACCAGCACGTCGCCCGGCTGGTGGTCCGCGACCCTGGCGGTCATCTCCTGGGAGCCGCCGTAGACGGTGCGGATCCGCACGCCCGGCCGCTCCTGGCGGTAGGTGGCGCCCAGCTCGTCCAGCACGCCGGTCAGCGAGGACGCGGCGAGGACGGTCAGCGTCACCGGCCCGGACGATCCGCCGCAGGCGCCCAGGGACGCGCCGAGGACGGCGGTCAGGACCGGGACGGCGGTGGGACGGCCCCATCGGCGGAAGTCGGGCATATGCCGTCATCCTAGAGTTGATCGGGCTTCGCTCCGGTGATTCGGGCCGGGCGTGTCAGTGCCCCGGACTAGGGTTCTGCTCAGTGCTGGCGAAACCTCGGCTGGAGAGGCCCCCGATGACGTTCGACCTGATGCAGCAGCTCCCCGGCGACTGGCGGGAGCGCGTCGAGCCCCTGCTCGACCCGGTCAAGACGGCCGAGCTGGCCGCGTTCGTGGCGGGGGAGTACGAGGAGCAGACGGTCTACCCGCCCCGCGAGGACCTGTTCAACGCCTTCCGGCACTGCCCCTACGACCGGGCGCGCGTGCTCATCCTCGGCCAGGACCCCTACCACGGCCCCGGCCAGGCCCACGGCCTGTCGTTCAGCGTCAAGCCCGGCGTGAAGCTCCCGCCGTCGCTGCGCAACATCTACAAGGAGCTGGCGAGCGACCTCGACGTCCCGGTCCGCACCCAGGGCGACCTGACGCCGTGGGCCGACCAGGGCGTGCTGCTGCTCAACGCGGTGCTGACCGTCCGCGCCGGGGACGCCGGCTCGCACGCGAACAAGGGCTGGGAGGAGTTCACCGACGCGGCCATCCGCGCGCTGAACGAGAAGTCCGAGCGCGTGGTGTTCGTGCTGTGGGGCGCCTACGCCCGCAAGAAGGCCCGGCTGATCACGGGCGAGCAGCACACCGTGATCGAGTCGGCGCACCCGAGCCCGCTCAGCGCCAAGAAGTTCTGGGGCACCAAGCCGTTCAGCGCCGTCAACAAGGCCCTCGCGGACGCGGGCGAGCCCGAGATCGACTGGGACCTCGGCCCCGCCTCCTGACCCGCCCGGCGGGGCCGGTGATCGTTTCCCCCGTGCGGGGGAAGCGGTTCCCCTCCGGGCGGGAGGTGCGGCGGGACGGCCGTCGCGATGCTCGGGGCATGACGACATTCGCTCAGCCCGTGCCGTCCGCCCCGCGCGGACGGCACGGGTCACCCGGCGCGCTGCGCCTCGCCATCGCCTACCTGACGTGCGCGGCGTGCGTCCCGTACATCGTGCTGAAGCTGACCTGGCTGCTCGGCGGGAACGTCGGTGTCAACGACACCGGGATGATGCACTCCACCAAGGTGGAGGTCGCCAACGCGATCACCTTCGCGCTGGACACGACGACCATCCTGATCGCCCTCGCGTTCACCTACGGCTGGGGCCGGCGGCTGCCGTCCTGGCTGGTCGTGGTGCCGATCTGGGTCGGCACGGGGCTGCTGGCGCCGCTCGCCGTGGGCATTCCGCTGGGCACGATCGTCCAGTTCGCGCTGGGTGAGGGCTCGCCGACGTCGTCGTCGGGCGCGTCCGCGCTCGACCCGTGGGTCTTCGCCGTGGTGTACGGCGGCTTCATCACGCAGGCCGTGGGGCTGACGGCCGCGTTCGTCTTCTACGCGAAGGCGCGGTGGCCCGAGGCGTTCGCCCTGCTGGCGCGGGACGTCCCGGCGGGGCCGACCGACGTCATGCGGCGCTTCCTCGCCTGGGCCGCGGCGGTCCCGATGGCCTTCGTGGTGGTCGTGGACCTCTACTGGGCGTTCGGCGGCGACGGCGGCCGGACCACCGCCCTCAGCACCACCCAGCAGGTGGTCCAGTTCGTGGACGCCGCCATCGCGCTCGCCGGGGCCGCCGGGGCCCTGGTGCTCGTCCACCGGCGGCGCGGACGGCTGATCGTCCCGATGGCGGCGACCTGGATCGGCGGCGGAGCGGGCTTCGGGTACGGCCTGTTCACCTGCATGGTCGCCGCGGACCCGGACACGACCACCCTGATGAACCTGGACGCCCTGGCGGGCATGCTCGGTGGCCTGGTGATCGCCCTGGCCGGCGCGTCCCTGATCGCGGAACGCGCCGCCGAGCGCATCGCCGCTGCCGGCGGGGACGGTCAGAGCGCGAGCCCGACCGCCAGCAGCACGCCGTAGACGATCTGGAGGCGGGCGGTCATCCCGAGCACCGGGATGAGGTCGCGGCCCTTGGCGCCCTGGATGACCTTCTGCGTGGGCGGCACCGAGAACGGCGCGGCGAGCAGCGCGATCAGCACCCACGGGTGCGGGGCCGCGAGGGCTAGGACGACCATGAACGGGATCGCGCAGCACGCCGCGTACAGGATGCGCGTCCAGGGCCCGCCGAGGACGACCGCCAGGGTCCGCTTGCCGGCCTCCTTGTCGTTCGGCAGGTCCCGCAGGTTGTTGACGACCAGCAGCGCGCAGGCCAGCAGCCCGATCGGGACGGCCGCCGCCCACGCCTCCCAGGGCAGCGTCTCGGTCTGGACGTACACCGTGCCGACGACCGCGACCAGCCCGAAGAACACGAACACCGAGATCTCGCCGAGCGCCCGGTACCCGTACGGGTTCTTGCCGCCCGTGTAGAACCAGGCGGCGAGGATCGCGAAGGCGCCGACCAGCAGCAGCCACCAGGACGACACGGCGGCGAGCACCAGGCCCGCGACGGCCGCGACCGCGAAGCTGCCGAGCGCGGCGGCGAGCACCTGCTTCGGCGGCGCGACCTTGGACCCGACCAGGCGCAGCGGCCCGACGCGGACCTCGTCGGTGCCGCGCACGCCGTCGCTGTAGTCGTTGGAGTAGTTCACGCCGATCTGGAGCACGAGCGCGACGACGGCGGCCAGCAGGGCGCGCCACCAGACGGCGTGCCCCGCGCCGATCGCCACGCCGGTTCCGACGACGACGGGCACGAGCGAGGTGGGGAGGGTGCGGGGCCGGGACCCGGCGACCCATTGGGAGAGCGTGGCCACAGTGATACCGCTAGTTCTCGAGGGTGCAAGGGGACGGTTGTCGATTCTCGCCGATGATGATCATTACTCGGACGCCGCCGTGCCCACAGGCCCGGCCAGGCGGGCCGGAGCGACGCCGTCACCGCCGCCGTCACCGTCCGCGCCGTCGGCCCGGACGGTTCGGGACGACCGGAACGCGCGGGACGGCCGCAGCCGCAGGGAGAGCAGCAGCCCCCCGGCGAGGATGGCCGCGGTCGCGAGCGCTCCGGCCCGGGACGCGTCGGCGAGGCTGGCGTCGGCGGCCCGCGCGACCTGCACGGGCAGTCCGGCATGGGCGAGATCGCGCGG
>NZ_JBFAOF010000549.1:0-4865 GCF_040675125.1 Spirillospora sp. NPDC049652
GCACAGCGCGCGCCGGCCCCGGCACGGGCGCGGCCAGCCCGGACGCCAGCCACACCACTCCGGCGCTCAGCGTGCCCCCGAGCACCAGCCCGAGGGAGAAGACGGCCAGGACCTCGCCCTGCCGTATCGGGGCCCGCCAACCTGGCGAGAACAGCACGGATTCGCTGTTGCGCGTTCAAACCGATCCGGACAGCGCGAACCCGGCCAGGGCCCCGACCGCCGCCCAGCACAGCACCGTGGCGTCCAGCGCCGCGGCGGCGACCGCCAGCAGCGCCAGGACCGCGACCGGCAGCAGCGGCTCGGTCAGGCCCCGGCGCAGCCGTCCCGCCGGACGGGCGGTCAGTTGTAGCACGCCACCGCCTTGCGGCAGATCGTCTTGTACCAGTTCCCGCGCTTGGACTTCTTCCAGCCGTCGTGGCACCGCCACGTGACGCCCTTGCTGCAGTTCCCGCAGCTCTTGGACACCTTCCAGAGCCAGCCGTCCCACTTGCCGCCGTAGCACTGGTTCGGCCGCAGCTTGTAGCGGTGCGGGTCGGACACGCCGGACCGGTGGTAGCCCTTGTACGTGCCGCTCGTCCGGCAGCACACCGAGCACACCAGGCTCGGCCCGCAGCCCGGCGAGCACCCGACGCGCGGCTCGCCCGGCGGGCAGTACGGCAGGATGTCGTAGTAGCCGCTGTTCAGGCTGAACCCCTCGGCGAGCGCCTGCCGCGCGGGCGGCAGCATCCCCACCGCGTTCAGCCCGGCCGTGGCCCCCGCCGCCGCCAGGCCCGCCAGCAGCCCGCGCCGGGCGGGCCGGAACCGCGGCCCCTCCTCGGCCACCGGGCGGCGGCGCACCCGCTCGGCTCCGGCCGGACGCGGCCCGCGCAGCGGCGGGACGTCCTCAAACTCGATCATCGGGCACCTCCGACTCCCTCCGGTTCCAGCAGTTCGCGCAGCGATCCGGGCGACCCGACCGGGGCGGCCCGGCCGACCCGGCCGTCCTCCGTCAGCACCACCGCGAAGGGGGTGGCGGGGACGCGGTAGTCGTCGAACAGGCCGGGGCTCTCGTGCGCCAGGACGGTCACGCCGGGCGCGGCGGGCTCCGGGCCGGGACCCGCGAAGACGGCGCGCAGCGGCGGCTCGGCGAGGGCGAGGACCTCCTCGCAGACACCGCAGTCCCGGTCGAGGAAGAGCACCAGGCCGGGGCCTAGCCGGTCGAAGCCCGGCGCCGCCGCGCCCTTCTCCGGTCCCGGCGCGGGACGCGCGGGGGCGGTGCGGCCCGTCCCGGCCAGCGCGTGCACCTGCCGCACGAGTCCGGCGACGACCAGGGCCAGCAGCAGGATCGCCACCCAGGACAGCAGCAGCGCACTGGTCTGAAAGCTCACCCCAAGCTCCTCTCGAGGGCTCCCCTCCCGAGCCCGTCCGTCTCGGACGCCCCCGTCTCGGCGGCGGGTGTCTCGGCAACGGCCGTCTCGGGCACGTTCATCGCACCGGGGAGGATCCACAGAAGGACGCCGAGCGCGGCTCCCGCGACGACGCCCGGGACCGTCCCGCCGCCCAGCTCCGGCGGCGACGCCACGGCCCCGCCCAGCGCGAGGACGGCGAGCCCGGTGGCCCGCGCCACGACCCACACCGACATCGGGATCGAGAGATCGCCGCCGCAGCCGCAGGGCACCCGCCCGGACCTCGTCCGGATCACGTACGCCGCATAGGCCGCGTAGACGGCGAACAGCACGGTGGCGGCGGCCAGCGCCCCGTGGACCAGGGCCGTCCGGCGCAGGACCAGCCCCGCGAGCAGCAACCCCAGGACGCCGCCTTCGGCGGTCACCGCCAGGGACGCCACGGCCACCGCGAGCCGGGCCGGGAGAGCCGCCTGGGCCCGCAGCGCCGCGCCCAGCGACCGGCCGCGCAGATGGCCGGCCAGCGACAGCAGCAGGACCACCGGGACGGCGACCGCGCCGGTGAGGGCGGCGAGGCCGGTCATCAGCGGACCGTTTCGACCGTCAGCGAGGAGAGCCGCCGGGGGACGTGCCGGACCTGGTCCTCCTCCGGGAGGACGGTCACCAGCAGGCGGCTCAGCGCGAGCAGGAAGTAGGGGCCCTGGCCGTCCACGGTGTCCTGGAACAGCTCGCCGCCCGCGACGGACGCGCCGCGCCAGCCCGGCAGCCGCATGCGCGCCGCGCCGGTGAGCGCGGTGATCTCCAGCAGGCCGAGACCCGGCACCTCCTTCACCAGCTCGGCGGGTTCGGGCAGGGCGACCCGCCGCGCGGCGGGCGCGACGCTGATCCCGTCGTCGTGCTCGGTGATCCGCAGGCCGGCGAGGAATCCCACCGCGTCGGCCGGGCGGCCGCCGTAGATGTGGGTGAACAGCGCGTAGCGGCGGCCCTCCCACACGGCGGCGAGGGCGGTGTCGCGCTGCCCGGTGTCGGGGTCGCGGACGGCCGCCGCGTACCCGACCCGCAGCCTGCCGCCCTGGACGCGGAACTCCTGCTCGAACCGGGCGACGCCGATGTCCTCGGCCCAGGCCGTCGCATCCGGCCGGGTGCCGCTGGACATCTCATGGAGGCGTCCGGCGGCGGTGATCCGGGCGACCGAGGTGAACGGCCGGCCGAGGTCGTGGTCGCCGCCGAGCCGGATTCGGGTGCCGTCGAGTGATCGGTGGATGACCTGCTGCCCCACGGTTCGTCACCTTTCGCCGTCAAGCCCGCAATGGGACGGAATGAGCGTGTCGTGACGGAGATCACACTACGTCGGCTCTCCGGTCCGCAGAGGTAAACGTGCCGGAAGTGGTCATGAGGAAGAGCCGGTAAATTGTCGACGTGAACCGCTCCCACCTGACCGTACCGCCCGCGGGCACGCCCGTCCCCGAGCCGCACCCCGACGCGCCCCTCGGCGAGCCGCTCGGCCCGCACTACGCCCGCTGCTTCGGCTGCGGTCCCGGCCATCCGACCGGCCTGCACCTGGAGGCCGTGAGCGAGGACGGCCTCGGCGTGTCGGCCAAGTTCACCGTCGGCGACCTGCACCAGGGCGCCCCCGGTCTCGCGCACGGCGGCGTTTTGGCCACGGCGATGGACGAGGCGCTCGGTATGGTCGTCTGGCTGCTCCGCAAGCCGTACGTGACCGGCCGCCTGGAGACCGACTACGTGCTGCCGGTGCCGGTCGGCACCACGCTCCACATCCGCACCCGCTGCACCGGCGTCGCCGGGCGCAAGGCGTACCTGGAGGCCGAGGCCCGCATGGACGCCGTGGACGGCCCCGTCGCGGTCCGCGCGGCGGCGCTGTTCGTCGAGGTCCCGGTGGCCCACTTCGAGGAGCACGGCGACGGCGTGGGCGGCATGGAGGGCGCCGGCCCCGACCACCGGGTCAATCCCTGACCCGCGGTTCCCGGCCGCCCGCCGGGCGGCGAGAATGGACCGTGCCGGGGGACGGACCGGGGAGAATGGCCGGTGACGAGGACCGGTGACGAGGACAGGGCCGCCGCGCCGGACCGCGGCGGCGGACCCGGACGGCACCGGCCCGGCCGAGACCGGCCCCGGACGAGAATGGAGCGCGTCGTGAGCGTGGACGTCCTGTTGAAGCGGCTCGACCCCGGGCTGCCCGCGCCGTCGTACGCGCACGCGGGCGACGCGGGCGCCGACCTGTTCGCCGCCGAGGACGTGGAACTCGCGCCGGGGGAGCGGCGGGTCGTCCCCACCGGGGTGGCGATCGCCCTTCCTGACGGCTACGCGGCCTTCGTCCACCCGAGGTCGGGTTTGGGCGCTAGGTTTGGGGTGACCATCGTCAACGCACCCGGTACGGTCGACGCCGGCTACCGGGGTGAGATCAAGGTGACCCTGCTGAACACCGACCAGCGCGCCGCCGTCCGGCTGCGGCGCGGGGACCGCATCGCGCAGCTGGTGGTCCAGCGGGTGGAGCACGCGGTCTTCCACGAGGTCGCCGAACTTCCCGGATCGTCGCGTGGAGCCAACGGTTTCGGCTCCACGGGCGGTTTCGCGGACAACACGCACAGTCGAGAAGGAGTGTGAGTCGTGGCTTTTGGACGCCGCCGGCGGGACGACGAGCCCGCGAAGGGCACGGAGAACGCCGCCGAAGAGGCCGTCGAAGCCGCTGAGGCCGAGGCCGAGGAGGCCGCGGACGGCGAGGCCGTCAAGGGCGGCCCGTGGGACTCCGAGGACTCCCACCCCGACCTGCAGCGCCTGGACTTCGGGGCCCTGCGGATCCCGGTCGCGCCGGGGCTCGGCTTCCAGGTGAACTTCGAGGCCACCCAGGTGGACGAGGAGGGCAACCCGCTGGACGGGCGGCCCGTCGCCGTCCTCGTCCAGTACGAGGAGAGCGCGATGCAGCTCCAGGTGTTCGCCGCGCCCAAGCGCAGCGGCATCTGGGAGGACGTCCGGCGCGAGACCGCCCAGGACATCACCGAGAACGCCGGCGGCCAGGTCCAGGAGGTCGAGGGCCCGTTCGGCGACGAGCTGCTCGCCATGGTCCCCGCCGCGCTGACCGAGGACGTCCTGGCCGAGATGCCGGACGAGGTCAAGGAGCAGATCCCGCAGGAGTTCATCGAGCAGGGCTGGGCTCCGCAGATCATCCGCTTCGTCGGCGTGGACGGCCCGCGCTGGTTCCTCCAGGCCGTGGTGCAGGGCGCCGCGATCGAGGACGAGGAGCAGTGGCAGGTCCTGGAGGACGTGCTGAGCGGTGTGGTCGTCGTCCGCGGCGACTCCCCGATGCCCCCGCGCGACCTGCTGGAGCTCCAGATCCCGAAGGAGTTCTCCGAGGCCGCCGAGGAGCAGGACGAGAACACCGAGACCTTCAACCCGTTCGAGCGCGGCCCGGAGATCACCGAGGTGCGCTGACCGGACCGGTCGCCCCGGAAGGCCCGCCGCGCG
>NZ_JBFAOF010000550.1:0-4853 GCF_040675125.1 Spirillospora sp. NPDC049652
CCCGCGGCGGGGGGCGCGCTCGCCGAGCGCGCGCAGCAGGTCCTCGCGGCTGGCGAAGTGCCGGTGCAGGGTGGCGCGGCTCACCCCGGCCGCCTCGGCCAGCTGGGCCATGGAGGCGGTCGGTTCGGCGTTCAGGTGCCGGGTGGCGGCCCCGAGGATCTCTTCTGTGCTTCGCATGCTACCCATCAGCGTCTCGTTTGCGACATTGATGTCTCACTCTAGACGGTCGTGTCAACCGATTAAACGGACGGCGGCGGACGGCCCCCGCCGTATCGCTCGACATCGCTCCACACCGCGCGGCATCGCTCCACATCGCGCGGCATCGCTCCACATGAGGACGGCCCGCACGCCGAGAGAACAGGCGGCGCGTCATGGCGATTGCGGACGAGTCCGCGCGGGTTGTCACGGGCGCCGCGTAGGGTGGTGAGGACACCGGGTCGGCCATCGGCTCCCGGGTTTTCGGGCTGCCCCGAATCGGCTCGCGGCAGGCGACGCCGCGGATTGTTCGGCGGGGCGATGACGTTGCAGGCAGTGATGACGCTTTCTGGACTTGTTGATCTCGCGTACGCCGACGACACGCTGGGCACCGCCCTGGCCAGCCCGGACGACCCCCGGTCCGTCGTCGCGCCGCCGTCCCTGTGGCCGATCCTCGGGGCCGCGCTCTCGCGCGCCCTGCGCAAGGACGACGGGGTCGTGCTGGCCGTGACCGCCACCGCGCGGGAGGCCGAGGACCTCGCCGCCGCGCTGAGCAGCCTCATGGACCCGGACCGGGTCGCGCACTTCCCCGCCTGGGAGACCCTCCCGCACGAGAAGCTCTCGCCGCGCTCGGACACCGTCGGGCAGCGGCTCGCCGTCCTACGGCGGCTGGTCCACCCGGACGCGGACGGAGCGGGGGCCGCCGGGGACGGCGGCGGCTGGTCGGGGAAGTCGGGCCGGCTCGACGTCGTGGTGACGCCGGTCCGGGCCGTCCTGCAACCGATCGTGGCCGGGCTCGCCGACCTGGAGCCGGTGCGGCTGCGGTCCGGCGAGGACGCCGACCTCGACGACGTCGTCCGGCGGCTGGTCGAGGCCGGCTACCACCGCGTCGACCTGGTCGAGAAGCGCGGCGAGATCGCGGTGCGCGGCGGCATCCTGGACGCGTTCCCGCCGACCGAGGAGCACCCGCTCCGGGTCGAGTTCTGGGGCGACACGGTCGAGGAGATCCGCTACTTCAAGGCCGCCGACCAGCGCTCGCTGGAGATCGCGCAGGACGGCCTGTGGGCCCCGCCGTGCCGCGAGCTGCCGCTGACCGACGCCGTCCGGGAACGTGCCAGGACGCTCGCCGCGCGGCACCCCGCGCTGGAGGAGATCCTGCTGCGGATCGCGGACGGCGACACCGTCGAGGGGATGGAGGCGTTCTCGCCCGTCCTCGCCGAGCGCATGGAACTGGTCACCGACCTGCTGCCGAAGGGCTCGGCGCTGCTGGTCTGCGAGCCCGAGCGGATCCGGACGCGGTCCGCCGAGCTCGTCCGCACCAGCCAGGAGTTCCTGGACGCGAGCTGGGTGAACGCGGCGGCGGGCGGCGAGGCCCCGATCGACCTCGGCGCGGCCGCGTTCCGGTCGCTGGAGGAGGTCGTCGAGCACAACGACGCGCTCGGCCTGCACCGCTGGACGGTCTCCGCCCTCACCCAGGAGGACGAGCTCGACCTGCGCGTCCACCCGGCCGAGGCGTACCGGGGCGACACCGCCCGGGTGATGGGCGACCTCAAGGCGTGGATCGACGGCGGCTGGCGGGTCGTCCTGGTCACCGCCGGGCACGGGCCCGCCGAGCGGCTGGTGCAGCTCGTCGGCGAGGAGGGCCTCGGCGCGACGCTCACCGACCTGCCGGACGAGCCGAAGCCGGGCCTGGTGAACGTGGCCACGGGCCTGCTGGAGAACGGGTTCGTCTGGGAGGCGGTGAAGCTCGCCGTCCTCACCGAGACCGACCTGTCCGGGCAGAAGGCGTCCACCAAGGACATGCGGCGCATGCCGTCCCGGCGGCGCGGCGGCGTCGACCCGCTGCAGCTGCGGCCCGGCGACTACGTGGTGCACGAGCAGCACGGCGTCGGCCGGTACGTCGAGATGGTCAGCCGCACCGTGCAGGGCGCGACCCGCGAGTACCTGATCCTGGAGTACGCCAAGAGCGACCGGCTGTTCGTCCCGACCGACCAGCTGGAGGAGCTGACCCGGTACGTCGGCGGCGAGGCCCCGAGCCTGCACCGGCTCGGCGGCGCGGACTGGCAGAAGGCCAAGACGCGGGCGCGCAAGGCGGTCAAGCAGATCGCGGGCGAGCTGATCCGGCTGTACTCGGCGCGGATGGCGAGCCCCGGGCACGCGTTCGGCGCCGACACCCCGTGGCAGCGCGAGCTGGAGGACGCCTTCCCCTACGTGGAGACGCCCGACCAGCTCGCCGCGATCGACGAGGTCAAGTCCGACATGGAGAAGGCCGTCCCGATGGACCGGCTGATCTGCGGCGACGTCGGCTACGGCAAGACCGAGATCGCGGTCCGGGCGGCGTTCAAGGCCGTCCAGGACGGGCGGCAGGTCGCGGTGCTCGTGCCGACGACGCTGCTCGTCCAGCAGCACCTGTCGACGTTCTCCGAGCGGTTCTCGGCGTTCCCGGTCAGCGTGAAGCCGATCAGCCGGTTCCAGACCGAGGGCGAGATCAGGGAGACGCTGGACGGCCTCGCCAAGGGCACGGTGGACGTCGTGGTCGGCACGCACCGGCTGCTGTCGGCGCAGACCCGGTTCAAGAACCTCGGCCTGGTGATCATCGACGAGGAGCAGCGGTTCGGCGTCGAGCACAAGGAGGAGCTGAAGCGGCTGCGCACCCAGGTGGACGTGCTCGCCATGTCGGCGACGCCGATCCCGCGCACCCTGGAGATGGGCCTGACCGGCATCCGCGAGATGTCCACGATCCTCACCCCGCCGGAGGAGCGGCACCCCGTGCTGACCTTCGTCGGGCCCTACGAGGAGAAGCAGATCGCCGCCGCCGTCCGGCGCGAGCTGCTGCGCGAGGGCCAGGTGTTCTTCGTGCACAACCGGGTCCGGTCGATCAACAAGGTCGCCGCGCAGATCAAGCAGCTCGTCCCGGAGGCGCGGGTCGCGGTCGCGCACGGCCAGATGAACGAGCACGAGCTCGAGAAGGTGATGGTCGACTTCTGGGAGAAGAACTTCGACGTGCTCGTGGCCACCACGATCGTCGAGTCCGGCCTGGACGTCCCGAACGCCAACACCCTGATCGTCGACCGCGCCGACATGTACGGCCTGTCGCAGCTCCACCAGCTGCGCGGACGCGTCGGACGCGGCCGCGAGCGCGCCTACGCCTACTTCCTGTACCCGCCGGAGACGCCGCTGACCGAGACCGCGCACGAGCGGCTCGCGACGCTCGCCCAGCACACCGAGATCGGCGCGGGCATGTACGTCGCCATGAAGGACCTGGAGATCCGCGGCGCGGGCAACATCCTCGGCGCGGAGCAGTCCGGGCACGTCGCGGGCGTCGGGTTCGACCTGTACGTCCGGATGGTCGGTGAGGCGGTCCGGGACCTGAAGGAGGGCGGCGCGCGGGCCGAGGAGCTGCCCGAGACCCGGGTCGAGCTGCCGGTCGACGCGCACCTGCCGCACGAGTACATCCCGGGCGAGCGGCTGCGGCTGGACGCCTACCGCCGGATCGCCGCGATCGCCTCCGACGAGGAGATCGCCGCCGTCGCCGACGAGCTGAAGGACCGGTTCGGCCCGCTGCCCGTCCCGGTGCTGAACCTGCTGGAGGTCGCGCGGTTCCGGGCGAAGGCGCGCAGGGCCGGGCTGAGCGAGGTGACCGTCCAGGGGACGTTCATCAAGTTCGCCCCGGTCGAGCTGCCCGACTCGCGCCAGGTCCGGCTGCAGCGGCTCTACCCGAAGAGCCTGCTCAAGCCCGCGACCCGGACGCTGCTCGTCCCCGCGCCGAAGACCAAGCCGCTCGGCGGCACGCCGCTGCGCGACCAGGAGCTGCTGGGATGGGCCACCGACCTGGTCGAGGCGTTGTTCCCCGAACCCGCGCGGGCCTAGGGTGCCGATCATGAAGAAGACGAGGATCACCGCACTCGCGGCGCTGCCGTTGTCGGCCGTGCTGCTGTCGGGCTGCGGCGGCGGGCCGGTGAAGGCGGGCGCGGCGGCGCTGGTCGGCGACGACCGGATCACCGTCGCCGACCTGGACCGGACCGTCCGGGACTGGCAGCCGGAGTTCAAGGCCGACCCCCAGGCCGGCGCCGTCCGCGGCGAGCCGCCGGAGCAGCAGCAGATGGGCACGGACGCGGCGAGCGAGTCCGACGTCCGCGCCACCCTGACCACGCTGGTCTTCCTCCGGATCGGCGACCAGGCGGCCCGGGACAACGGGGTCGAGCCGAGCGGCGGCGACGTCGACCAGGCGCTGGCGCTGATGGACCAGGCCCCGACGTCGAACGCGGTGTCGCTGACCCTCGCCGCCGGCCTGCCGAAGGACCGGGTGCGCGACGTGGCCCGCTTCAACGCCATCCAGCTCCTGCTGATGGACCGGTTCGGCTGGGACCACGCCCCGAACTCCCCGACGGCGCGGCAGGCCACGCAGCAGTTCGACCAGGCGCTGGCCGACGCCGCCAAGAAGCTGAAGGTCCGCGTGAACCCCCGGTTCGGCACGTTCGACCCCGCGAAGGTCACGATCAGCCCGGTCGTGTACCGGCTGTCCGCTACGGAATCAGGTGTGCGTTAACCGATGAGCCTCATCCTGCTCGCGACGTCCCACCGGGTGGCGCCCGGCCTGCTGACCTGGCGCGCCTGGGAGGCGCTGCGCTCGGCCCCGCGCGTGCTGGCGCGCGCCG
>NZ_JBFAOF010000551.1:0-4851 GCF_040675125.1 Spirillospora sp. NPDC049652
TCACCGCCGGCGCGGACCGACACCTGGCAGCCCGCGACCAGCGCGAACGCCGCCAGTCCCGCGACGCCGCGCAGCAGTGGCGCGGCGCGTCCGGGCCGGAAGGCGGGGGAGAACCGGACGTATCGGGGAGAGCGGGCGTCCTGTGGCACGAGGCCCAGCCTGCCCGTCCGGTGGCAGACAGGGCAACTCGTACCATCCGCCCGTCCCCGACCGGCCATCCGGCACGCCCCGCTCGGTCATCCCCCCGGACTCGCCGAGCCGCCCGCAGGTCCGCGCGCCCGGAAGCGGGACCGCGGGCGGTCAGCGGCCCTGGTAGGGGTTGGGCGTCCCGGCGTCGGCGCGGACGACCACGGTCTTGGCGGCCTTGTCGTGCAGGGTCTGCCGCCGGTGGTCGCCGAGCAGCCAGACGCTGTCCACGATCCCGCCGACGCAGCAGATCGCCCACAGCACGTACATGACGAAGCCGCGCAGCAGCGCCGCGCCGTAGCTGATCGCCCCGCCGTCGGCCGCGCGGACGACCCGGGTGCGCAGCGCCATCTTCCCCACGGTCTGCCCGAACTTGCCGTGCAGGATCGTGAAGTAGGCGAGGGTCAGGATCGTGACCAGCAGGTTCGCGGTGAACCCGCCCGCGTGCCAGCTGATCCGCTGGTCCCCGCTCGGCCCGGTGACCTCGACGACCTGGCCGAACGGCAGCGTGATCAGCCAGCCCACGATCGCCAGGATGACGTAGTCGATGATGATGGCGGCGAGCCGCCGCCACGGGCTCGCGAGCTCGCCCGCCGGATCGTGGGGACCGCCGTGCGGACCGCCGTAGCCGGGCGGCGGCCCGTACGGGTCCTGCCCGGTGTCTCCGTAGGGCTGGTGGGCCGTTCCGCCGCCATAGGGTCCCGGACCCGTCCCGCCGCCGTAGGGCCCCTGGCCCGCGCCCCCGCCGTACGGCCCTGGGCCCGTGCCGCCGCCGTGGGGTTCTTGCCCCGCCCCGCCGCCGTAGGGTCCAGGGCTTGTGCCGCCGCCGTACGGTTCCTGGCCGGGGCCGCCGCCGTAGGGTCCCGGACCCTCGCCTCCCCCTCCGGGCGGTGGCTGGTCCGGCGGCTGCTGCGGAGGTCGCTGCGGCGGCTGCCAGGGCTGCTCGTCGTCGCCCGGCGGCGGGTTGGAAGGCGGTTGCGTCATGCCGTCAAGGTGTGCCGGACGGGGCGGAGGCAAACGCCACCCCGCCGCGTCATGGAGCGATCTTTGCCCCGACTTGCCGGACTCTTCTAGGCCGTCCCGGATCCGGAGTCCTTGGCGGCGACCACGATGACGATGATGAGGTAGAGGATCCAGCCGACGAGGCCGAGGTAGCCCATGACGAGGCCGGCGATGCTCATGCCCCGCCCGCCCTCGCCGGTGCGCTTGATGCGGCCGAGCGCGATGTGGCCGAACACGACGGCGAGGATCGCGGAGATGCCGCAGAACAGTCCGATGATTCCGGTGACCAGGGAGGCGATCGCCATCCCGTTGGTGGTGCCCGGCGCGCCCGCGGGCGGGCCGCCGTACGGCCCGTAGGGGGCCTGCTGGCCGTACCCGTACGGCTGCTGCTGCGGGTTCTGCTGCTGGTTCTGCCAGCCGTACGGGTCGCCGTAGGCGTCTCCGTAGTGCTGCTGCCCGTGGCCGCCCTGCCCGTGGCCGCCCTGCTCGTGGTGCCCCTGGCCCCCCGGGTCGCCCCAGCCCGGCTGGGGCGGTGGCTGGCCGCGGTACGGATCGGATCCGGACGGCCTGTCCTCGGGCGGTTCACCCGGCGGTGGTTGCTGCGGCGGTTGCGTCATGCCCTCAATCTCGGCACGCGGACGCCTGCTCAAACCTGCCGAAGCCGCGACGTCCCCGGGGTCACAGGTTGCCGCGGCGGGCCTGTTCGCGCTCGATGGCCTCGAACAGCGCCTTGAAGTTCCCCTTGCCGAAGCCGAGCGAGCCGTGCCGCTCGATCAGCTCGAAGAACACCGTCGGACGGTCCTGGACGGGCTGGGTGAAGATCTGCAGCAGGTAGCCGTCCTCGTCCCGGTCGACGAGGATCCCGCGCTTCTTCAGCTCGTCCACCGGAACCCGGACCGAGCCGATGCGCGCGCGCAGCTCGGGGTCCTCGTAATAGGACGCGGGGGTCTTCAGGAACTCCAGCCCGGCGGCCGCCATGCCGTCCACCGAGGCCAGGATGTCGTTGGTCGCGAGCGCGACGTGCTGGACGCCCGGTCCGCCGTAGAACTCCAGGTACTCCTCGATCTGGGACTTGCGGCGGCTCTCGGCGGGCTCGTTGAGCGGGAACTTCACCTTGCGCGTTCCGTCCGCGACGACCTTGGACATCAGCGCCGAGTACTCGGTGGCGATGTCGTCGCCGATGAACTCGGCCATGTCGGTGAAGCCCATGACCCGGTGGTAGAAGCCGGCCCACTCGTCCATGCGCTCGACGTTGCCGACGCAGTGGTCGATGGCCTGGAAGTACCGCTTGGCGGGCGGCGCGACGAACGGCTCGGCGGTCTGGAAGCCCGGCAGGTAGGGCCCGTCGTAGTGGGACCGGTCGACCAGCGAGTGCCGCGTCTCGCCGTAGGTCGCGATCGCCGCGACGGTCACCTTGCCGTGCTCGTCCTCCAGGACGTGCGGCTCTTCGAGGCCGTGCGCGCCCTTGGCCACGGCGTGCCGGTAGGCGCCCTCGACGTCCGGGACCTCGATCGCGAGGTCGACCACGCCGTCGCCGTGCTGGGCGACGTGCCGTCCGACCTCGGTTCCGGCGCGCACCGGGCCCCGGAAGACGAACCGCGCCGCACCCGATTCGAGCACGTGGACGGCCTCGTCGGGGAAGCCCGTCTCCGGTCCCCGGTAGGCGACCCGGCGCATCCCGAACGCGGTGGAGTAGTAATGCGCGGCCTGCTTCGCGTTGCCGACGGCGAAGACGACCGCGTCCATGCCCTTGACCGGAAACTCGTCCATGCCACCAATCTCGACACCACTCGCAGAATGCGCAACAGTGGTCCAGATCACTGTGCAACCTGCCCAGCCTGTCCCGGTCGGCGTTCGGCAGACCGTACAACCTGACGAGGTCCCAGAGATGATCGACGAGCTGGACGGCCGCATCATCGAGCTGTTCACCCTCGAACCGCGCGTGGGCGTGCTGGAGGCGTCCCGCCGGCTCGGCGTCGCCCGCGGCACGGTCCAGGCGCGCCTCGACCGGATGGCCAGGGACGGCGTGATCCGCGGCTACGGCCCGGAGATCGACCCGGCCGCCCTCGGCTACGGCGTGACGGCCTTCGTCACGCTCCAGCTCCGCCAGGCCCGCGGCCACGACCCCGTGGCGCACGGGCTGGCCGCCATCCCCGAGATCATCGAGGCGCACACCATCACCAGCCCGGGCGACATGCTCTGCCGCGTCGTGGCCCGCTCCAACGCCGACCTGCAGCGCGTCATCGACCTGATCGTCGCCACCCCGGGCGTCGAGCGGGCCGCCTCGGTGATCTCCCTCGCCAACCAGATCACCACCCGCACGCTGCCCCTGGTCAGGGCCATCAGCCGCCCGTAGCCGGGAGGGCCCGCCGCGGTCAGGCCTCGTTCAGGTAGGCGAGGACGGCGAGGACCCGCCGGTTGCCGTGGTCGTCGTCGGTGATGCCGAGCTTGCCGAACATGGACGTCGTGTACTTGCCGATCGCGCTCTCGCTGAGGAACAGGCGGCGGCCGATCGCCTGGTTCGACAGCCCCTCGGCCATCAGGGCGAGGACGGCGTGCTCCCGTTCGGTGAGGGCGTCCAGGCGGCGGTGGGACGGCCCGGACGACAGCAGCTTGGCGATCACGGCCGGGTCCATGGCCGTGCCGCCCGCCGCGACGCGCTCCAGCGCCTCGATGAACTGGTCGGCGTCGAAGACGCTCTCCTTGAGGAAGTAGCCGATGCCGCCCGCGCCGTCCGCGAGCAGCTCGCGGGCGTAGAGCTGGTCGACGTGCTGGGAGAGGACCAGGACCGGCAGGCCGGGGACCTCGCGGCGGGCGGCGAGGGCGGCCCGCAGGCCCTCGTCGGACTGGGCGGGCGGCATCCGGACGTCCACGACCGACACGTCCGGACGGTGCTCCAGCAGGGCCGCCATGGTCTCGGGACCGGTCCCGGCCGTCGCCACCACCTCGTGGCCGTACGCCTCGACCAGGCGGACCATCCCGTCCCGCAGGAGGTACAGGTCCTCGGCGATCAGAACTCGCATGGCACCGTCATTCTCACTCGGGTCGGCCCGCCCTCGGGGCTGACGATCTCCAGGGCGCCGTCGAAGACGGCGAGCCGCCGCCGCACCCCCGCCAGCCCGCCGCCGTCCGGCCGCCCGGCTCCGCCGCCCGCCGGCCGCCCGGCTCCGCCGCGTCCGTCGTCCTCGACGTCCACGACCAGCCCCGGGGCCTCGCGGACGATCGAGATCCGCGCGGTGGACGCCCGCGCGTGCTTGACGGTGTTGGTCAGCAGTTCGGCGATCCCGAAGTACACGGCGGACTCGATCGGCGCGTCCAGCCGCGGCAGGGGGTCGGCGCTGACGGCCACGTCGAGCGGCGTGTCCAGGGCCAGGGCGCGGACGGCGTCGACCAGGCCGCGCTCGTTCAGCAGCGGCGGGTGGATGTTGTGGACCAGGTCGCGGATCTCGCTCAGCGACTTGGCGGCGCCCGTCCGCGCCTCCCGCATCAGCGCCCTGGCCTGCGCGGGATCGGTCTCCATCAGCTTCTCGGCCGTGGCCAGCGACAGGCCGAGGGACACCAGCCGGGCCTGCGCGCCGTCGTGCAGGTCGCGCTCGATGCGGCGGATCTCGGCGGCCTGCGCGACGGTCGTGTCCGCGCGCTGGGCGGTCAGCTCGTCCACCC
>NZ_JBFAOF010000552.1:0-4824 GCF_040675125.1 Spirillospora sp. NPDC049652
CGGGTGTCGAGCCCGAGCCGTGCGGCGCGCTCCAGCACCGGCCACGTGCCGCCCTCCTCGCCGTGCAGCAGCACCGGCACTCCGCCGGGCAGGCCGGCCAGCTCGGCGAGCAGCCCGTCGGCCGAGGCGGCGGCCGTCGCGGGGTCGGTGTCGACGACCTCGGCCAGAACGCGCAGCACCCGTCCCGCCAGCGCGGACCGGCGGAACCGCTCGGCCCCGTCCGTCTCCGACCAGACGCCCGCCTCCACCCCGACACCGAGGTCGAGCAGGGCGGCCGCGACGTCCTCGGCGCCGTCCTCGTGCCAGTTCACCGAGGCGTGGTCGGGCCGGACGCGCCAGGCCCTGATCGCCGCGAGCCGGTCAGCGACCTCCGGTGCGGCCCACGCCCCCGTGGTCACCCCGACACCCACCCCCGGCGGCACCGCCGCCCGGACCGCCGACACCGCCTCCGCGACGGCGTCGGGATCGAGCGAGTCACGCCCCCGCGCGTCCTTCGGATGGATGTGGAGGTCGGCCGCCCCCGCCGCCACGGCTCGCGCCGCCTCCGCCGCCAGCTCGGCGGCCGTGAGCGGCACGCCTTCCCTCCGCGCTCCGTTCAGACATCCCTGTAGCACTGCGCCATCCTCCCCGGCCCCACTGACATTCTCCGGCGCGGGTCGGGGGAGGATCGGAGGATGAACCGTCTCAAGGACGCGACCAGCCCGTACCTGCTGCAGCACGCCGGGAACCCGGTGGACTGGTGGGAGTGGGGAGAGGACGCGCTGGCCGAGGCCCGGCGGCGGGACGTCCCGATCCTGCTCTCCGTCGGCTACGCCGCGTGCCACTGGTGCCACGTCATGGCCCATGAGTCGTTCGAGGACGACGCGACCGCGGCGCTGATGAACGAGCTGTTCGTCAACATCAAGGTCGACCGCGAGGAGCGGCCGGACATCGACGCGGTCTACATGGAGGCCACGCAGGCGATGACCGGCCAGGGCGGCTGGCCGATGACGGTGTTCATGACGCCGGACGGCGCGCCGTTCTACTGCGGGACGTACTTTCCCCGGCAGCACTTCCACGCGGTCCTGCGGGCCGTCCACAAGGCGTGGACCGAGCAGCGGGACGACGTGGAGCAGCAGGGGCGGCATGTCGTCGAGGCGCTGACCCCGAAGGAACCGGGCCTGGCGGGCGCGCTCGCCCCGGACGTCGAGAACCTCGCCACCGCCGTCCAGTCGCTGGCGGAGAACTACGACGCGGCGCGGGGCGGGTTCGGCGGTGCGCCGAAGTTCCCGCCGTCCATGGTGCTGGAGTTCCTGCTCCGGCATCACGCGCGCACGAGGGACGACCAGGCGCTCGCGATGGCGGGGCACACGCTGGAGGCGATGGCCCGGGGCGGGATGTACGACCAGCTCGGCGGCGGGTTCGCGCGCTACTCCGTGGACGCGTCGTGGACCGTCCCGCACTTCGAGAAGATGCTGTACGACAACGCGCTGCTGGCCCGGGTCTACGCGCACTGGTGGCGCATCACCGGCAGCCCGTTCGCGCGCCGGATCGCCGTGGAGACGTGCGACTGGATGGTCCACGACCTGCGCACCGCCGAAGGCGGGTTCGCCTCCGCGCTGGACGCCGACAGCGAGGGCGAAGAGGGGAAGTACTACGTCTGGACGCCCGCGCAGTTGGAAGAGGTGCTCGGCCCGGACGACGCGGCCCTCGCCGTGGAGCTCTTCGCCGTGACGGGGACGTTCGAGCACGGCACCTCCGTCCTGCAGTTGCCGGACGACCCGGACGACCGCGCGCGCTACGAGCGGATCCGCTCGGCGCTGCTGGCCGCGCGCGAGCAGCGCGTCCCGCCCGCGCGCGACGACAAGGTCGTCGCGTCCTGGAACGGGCTGGCGGTGGCGGCGCTCGCCGAGTGCGGCGCGCTGTTCGAGCGCCCGGACCTGGTCCGGGCGGCGGAGGAGGCGGCCCGGCTGCTGGTGGACGTCCATCTGCGCGACGGGCGGCTGACCCGGACGTCCCGTGACGGTGTCGCCGGAGCCAATTCGGGCGTGCTCGAAGACTATGGAAATGTCGCCGAAGGGCTACTCGCGCTGCACGGCGTCACCGGCGATCCGGCGCATCTGCGGCTGGCCGGCGAGCTGCTGGAGACGGTGCTGGAGCACTTCTCCGACGGCCAGGAGGGCTTCTACGACACCGCCGACGACGCTGAGCGGCTGTTCCGGCGGCCGAAGGACCCGACCGACAACGCCTCGCCGTCCGGCCAGTTCGCGGCGGCCGGCGCGCTGCTGTCCTATGCCGCGCTGACCGCGTCCCCGTGGGCGCGCGAGGCGGCGGGGGCCGCGCTCGCGCCCGCGAAGATCCTCGTCGAGCGGGGCGTGGCCCGGTTCGCCGGATGGGGCCTCGCGGTCGCCGAGGCGAACCTCGCGGGCCCGCTCGAAATCGGCATTCTGGGCGAGCCGGACGATCCGCGAACGCACGAGCTGCACCGCACGGCCCTCATGGCGACCTCGCCCGGCGCGGTCGTCAGCGTCGGCGAGCCGGGGACCCAGGACGTCCCGCTGCTCGACGGCCGCCCGCTGGTGGACGGCGTGCCGACGGCCTACGTCTGCAAGGGCTTCGTGTGCCGGCTGCCGGTCACGAGCGGCGCCGCCCTCGGACGCGAGCTACAGCAGTAATTGGACTCTGAGTCCACTTTTGTGGCGGAGTGACCTTGATCTCTCCCGTGGTTGGTGTTACCTCTTGGTAGCGAAGAGGGGACCGACCCGAAGCGGCCGAAGGACCGGGCCCCGGCGGAGCCGCCGGGGTGCCTGGACTCCGGCCGCGGGACTGCGCCATAGTCGGTGGTCCACCGAACGACGAGGGAGCGATGCCGTGCGCAAGCCGAACCGCCGGGTTCTACCGACGATCATCGGCGTTTCGGTCGTGACCACCCTGGCCGTGAACACGGCCGTCGTGGTGGCCCACGAGGGTCGCACGCACCACGCGCCCCGGGCGATGAGCGACGGGTTCGTCGCCGCGTCCAACGACTCGGCGATCACGCCGCAGCCCGTCGCCCCGCTCGGCAGGCGGCTCGCGCCGCAGGTCATGGTCGCCGGGGCCACCACGCTGCCCGCCGACGTCGTCGCGAAGATCCGCGCGATGAAGGGCGTGCAGGGCGTCGAGACCGTGGACGCCGTCCAGGCCATGCTCGGCGGCAAGCGCGTCGGGCTGATGGGCGTCAACCCCTCGACCTTCCGCGCCTACACGCCCGAGCCGACCGCCAAGTCGGACGCGCTGTGGCGCAACATCGCCGCCGGCGACGTCGCGATCTCCTTCACGCTCGGCAACGACGGCGGCGTGGCGCTCGGCAGCCGCGTCCCGGCGGGCGGCAAGGACCATCCGACCGACCTGCGCGTCGGCGCGTACGCGACCATGGGCATCGGCGACGTGGACGCGGTCGTCTCGCACGAGACCGCGCGGTCGCTCGGCCTGCCGTCCGGCAACGCGATGCTGGTCAGCGCGCCGAAGACCGACCCCGGCAAGCTGCTCAAGGCGGTCCGCAAGGCGCTGCCGAAGGGGCTGAAGGCGGTCGAGGTCGACCCGAAGATCGACTACCCGGAGCCCGGCCGCGTCACCGGCGCCCCCGGCAAGGTCATGACCGCCGCGCAGGTGCAGACCGTGATCCGCGCCGCGGCGTCCCGGATCGGCTGGCCCTACGTGTGGGGCGGCGAGTCGGAGGCCGAGGGCGGCTACGACTGCTCGGGCCTGCTGCTCTACGCCTTCAACAAGGCCGGGATCCGCATGCCGCGCGTGGCCGCCGACCAGGCGCGCACCGGCTACGTCCTGCCGTTCAGCAAGGCCCAGCCGGGCGACCTGCTCATCTGGGCGAACGACCCCACCGCGCCCGGCTACATCTCGCACATCGCGCTCTACATCGGCAACGGCAAGATGATCGTGGCCCCGCACACCGGGACGGACGTCCAGATCCAGAACGTCTACTTCCGCAACTTCAAGGGCGCGATCCGGGTCAGCCCGCAGATGGCCGCCCGCGCCGCCGGCTGACGCACCGCCCGCTCCCGCACCGCCCGCCGGGCCGGGCCGCTAGAGCGGGCAGCCCGCGGCGAGGAACGCGAGGTTGTGGTCGACCAGCTCGGCCATGTCCTCGAACGCGACGGTCCCGTCCATCCAGGCGTACATGGCCGACATCAGGACGCCGGTGACCGCCCAGGCGAGCGCGTCGGCGTCCAGGTCGTCCGGGGCGCGCCCGGTGCGCTCGGCGACGACCTCCTTGAGCACGCCCTGCGTCCCCGACCGCATCGCCTCGATCATCCGGGACCGGACGGCCGGGACGTCGGCGGTCAGCCGCAGCCGGGCCATGAGCAGGCTCTCGTCGGCCGCCAGCATCTCCGGCAGCAGCTCGCGGAACACCCGGCGCAGCGCCTCGATCGGGGACAGCTCCGGCGGCTGCCGCCGGAACATCTCCACCATGACCGGGTCGTACTCGTCCGAGACGACCACGTCCTCCTTGGTCGGGAAGTACCGGAAGAACGTGCTGGGCGAGATCTCCGCGGCGGCCGCGATCTGCTCGACGGTGGTGCCGTCGTAGCCCTGGTGCTGGAAGAGGCGGAGGGCGTGCTGCTGGATGGCCCTCCGCGTCTTCAGCTTCTTGCGCTCCCGCAGCGGCAGCCGGTCCAGCGGATCGTCGGAGCGGGCGGCCTGCTGCTCAGGAGGCGATGTGCTCATGGTCCGATTCTGGTGCATCGGCGGGACGCCGCGCCGGACGGGGCAGCAGCCGCCACACCAGGCAGGCCATCACCAGCGCGGCGGCGGCCGCGGTCAGCGGCGCGGACTGGCTGGTTCCGCCGA
>NZ_JBFAOF010000553.1:0-4809 GCF_040675125.1 Spirillospora sp. NPDC049652
CGGATGGTTCCAGTGTCACCGCCGGGCGGCGGCGCGGGCATCGTCGGCGGTGACGAACCCCGCGTACCACTTTCGATGTACGGCGGGCCGCTCCGGCGGGGTTCCGCGCGGGGACGGCCCGGGTCGCGTTGCGGTGAACGGTGCGTGAACCGTCCCGGTCTGGTAGATGATCAGTTCTGTCCCGGGACGGCTCCCGGGACCGCCCCGCCCCGGGCCCCGGGACGGCGGCAGGACATGGAGGGGGAGCATGCGAGCACCGGGAATCAGCGCCGACCTGTATCGGACGATCACCGAGTTCGCGCACGGGACGCCCGGCTGGGTGCACACCGGCGCGGAGGTCGGCACCGAGGCGGGGCTGCTGGCGTTCGCGGCGCTGTTCGCCGCCGGCTGGTGGCGGGCCCGGACCCGCGACGGCCGGTCGATGGCGCTGGCGCTGCTGGCCCCCGTCGCGATGGTGTGCGCCTACCTGGTCAGCTCCAACGTCAAGGACGTGCTGAAGGAGGAGCGGCCCTGCCGGGCCGTGCCGCACGCGATGAACATCGCCTCGTGCCCCGCGCCCGGCGACTGGTCGTTCCCCAGCAACCACGCGACGATCGCCGCCGGGGCCGCCGCCGGTCTGCTGGTGGCCTGGCGCGCGCTGGCCCCCTGGGTGCTGTCGCTGGCGGTGCTCGAGGCGTTCTCCCGGGTGTTCGTCGGCGTGCACTACCCGCACGACGTCGCGGTCGGGTTCGTGGTCGGCCTGACGGTCGCGGTGGCGGTGTCGCTGCTGGCGGCCAGGATCCTCACGCCGCTGGTCGAGCGGCTGCGCGGATGGGGGCCGCTGGGACCGCTCGTCCTCGGCGCGCCCGCGCCCGCTCTCGCGCCCGCGCCGTCCTTCGCGGGCGCGCCCGGCTACGGGTTCGGCGGCGGGGACATGCCGGTGGCCGGGCTGTCCCACCCCGGCGTTCCGCAGCCCGCCGCGCCGGTCGGCGACGCGGCGGTGACGGTCCCCGACCTGCCCGTGCTGGACGCCCAGGGCCGCCCCGCCCCCGGCGGGCGGCACCGCCGCCCCTGACCGCCCCCCCCGGACGGCCACGGTCACAGCGACGGCCACGGCCGCTGGATGGCTCGGCCGGACGCCTCGCCGGGCGCGGTATGTCCCCGTCCCCCTGGAACCGCACGCACGGACAGGCGGCACGGCTACGGGGTGACGGGGACTTCCATGTGGCCGGTCCCGACCGTGCGCAGGCGCGCCTGGCCGGCGGTGACCTCGGCGGCCCACGCGGTGAAGTCGTCCAGGGCGTCCGCCGGGACCGGCACCTGCGCGTGGACGGCCTCGCCGTAGCGGACGTCGTCCGGCTGCGGGCCGCGCGCGTGCAGGTCGCCCAGGAACCGCCCGGCCAGGGCGTGGTCGACCGTCACCTCCACGCGCACCACCGGACGCAGCTCCACCACGCCGACCGCGTCGACCGCCTCCGACACCGCCTGCGAGTACGCCCGGACCAGACCGCCCGCGCCGAGCTTGACCCCGCCGAAGTAGCGGGTGACGACCGCGGCGGTCCCGGTCAGGCCGCGCCGGACCAGCACCTCCAGCATCGGGATGCCCGCCGTCCCGGCCGGCTCCCCGTCGTCGCTGCTCTTGGTCAGCTCACCGAACTCGCCCACCACGTACGCCGAGCAGTTGTGCGTGGCGTCGCGGTGGGCGCGTTTGCGGGCCGCGACGAACGCGGCCGCCTCCTCCTCGTCGGCGACGCGCGCCAGCGCGCACAGGAACCGGGAGCGGCGGATCTCCAGCTCGTGCGAGCCGGACGCGGCGATCATGCGCATGGCTGTCGGGCCCGGCCGGGCCGTCAGGACCCCGAGCCCGTCCCGCCGCCCGCGTCCGGCTCACCGCCCGGGGTGACCATGCCGACCACGTCGGCGATCGAGTTCAGCACGTGCGTCGGGCGGAACGGGAACCGCTCCACCTCGTCCTTGCGGGTCACCCCCGACAGCACCAGGATCGTCTCCAGCCCGGCCTCCACGCCCGCGCGCACGTCGGTGTCCATCCGGTCGCCGATCATCACCGTGGACTCGCTGTGCCCGCCGACCCGGTTCAGCGCCGTCCGCATCATCAGCGGGTTGGGCTTGCCGACGAAGTACGGCTCCACCCCGGTCGCCCGCGTGATCATCGCGGCGACCGCGCCCGTCGCCGGGAGCGACCCCTCGGTGGACGGACCGATCGGGTCGGGGTTGGTCGCGATGAACCGCGCGCCGCGCTCGATCAGCCGGATCGCCCGCGTGATCGAGGAGAAGCTGTAGGTGCGGGTCTCGCCCAGCACCACGTAGTCGGGGTTCAGGTCGGTCAGCACGTACCCGGCCTCGTGCAGCGCCGTCGTCAGGCCCGCCTCGCCGATCACGTACGCCGACCCGTCCGGCCGCTGGTCCGACAGGAACTGCGCGGTCGCCAGAGCCGAGGTCCAGATCGCGTCCTCGCCGACCTCCAGCCCCAGCGCCCGCAGCCGGGCCGACAGGTCCCGCGGCGTGTAGATGGAGTTGTTGGTCAGCACCAGGAACCGCTTGCCCGACGCGGTCAGCCGCCGGAGGAACTCGTCCGCGCCGGGGATCGGATGACCCTCGTGCACCAGCACCCCGTCCATGTCCGTCAGCCACGACTCGATCGGCTTGCGCTCGCTCATACCGATCATTGTCGCAGCCCAGCGCGACCTCCCGCGCCCGGGCCCGACCGCGCCCACCGCGCGTGCCGCAGTCCGCGCCGCCGCCTGGGACCGCCGTCCGAACGCTGGCGCCCTGACCGGCCGCGCGCGGCTACGGTGGCCGGGTGACCGATCATGAACTGCGCACCGGAACCGACATCCGCCAGATCAACCCCGACGGCCTGCCCGCCGGCCCCGGATACAGCCACGGCGTCTCCGTCGAGGTGCCCGGACGGCTGGTGCTGGTGAGCGGGCAGGTCCCGGTGGACGGCACCGGCGCCCTCGTCGGCGAGGGCGACCTGGCCGCCCAGACCCGCCAGGTGTTCCGCAACATCGAGACCGTCCTCGCCGACGCGGGCGCCGGCTGGGAGCACGTGGTGAAACTCGGCTACTACCTGCGTGACGCGACGGGCGTCGGCGTCGTCCGGGAGGCCCGCGCCGAGTTCGTCCCCGAGCACGTCACGCCCGCCGCGACCCTCGTGGAGGTCTCGCGGCTGGTGCGGGAGGAGTTCCTGGTGGAGATCGACGCGATGGCGGTCGTCCCGATCCGCTGACCGCCCCCCGACCTGGCGTGGGTTCCGCGTCGTAGCACGGAACCCACGCCAGGGGATCCCGGGTCAGGGTGTGGGAGGGGCGGGTTCCCGGGGGCTCGCCGGTGCGGCGATCGGGGCGGGGGTGTCGAGCGCGGCGGCCAGATCCCCGACGCGTCCGGCGAGCAGGTCTCCGACCCGGCGGCGCTCGGCCCACACCCGCTCCAGCAGTCCCGGCCCCGCCACCTGGCACTCCAGCAGCAGCGCGGCGCGGCGCTCGATCCAGTCCAGCCCGTACAGGCGCAGCAACGGCTCCAGCAGCGGCGCGGCCTCCTGCGGGACGGTCCGGGACGCCTCGTCCACGATCCGCAGGACGATCCCGTCGGCGGCGGCCCGCGCGGTCGCCGACGCCAGCGCCAGGTTGTCGTTCCACACCGTGAACACCGCCTCGGGATCGGCGGAGTCGGGGGTCCGGGTGCGTTCGGCCAGGCGGACGGTCAGCGCGTGCTCCACCGACGCCGCCCACTCCCGGCACATCGCCGCCGACCCGAACTCCCCGCTCTCCCCTCCCCGGGTGGGCGGCGGGGGCGGATCGGCGGCGAGCGCGCGGGCGGTGTCGAACAGGATCAGCTCGTTGTCGCCGCCCGCGCTCTGGTAGGCGTGCGCCAGCCCCCGGTACCCGTTCAGGCGCTGCGACGCGGCGAACCCCGGGGCGCCCGCGTGCACGCGGCACCGGCCGATCACGTCCTGGGTGTGGGCGGTCACCGCCGCCTTCAGCAGCGCCAGGTCGCGGTCCACCGCCGACCACGGCGCCCACGCCGCGTCCGCGCTCCCCGCCGGGTTCGCGACCGCCGCGTCCGAGCCCGAGCCCGAGCCTTCCGTCTCCGGGCCCGCCGCGTCCGGGGTTGACGCGGGCGTGGACGGAACGCGGTCGAGCGGGCGCGGGCCCTTCACCCGGTCGGCGACCAGCGTCAGCGCGTACGCCGACGCCAGCGCGCCGAGCATCGCCTCCCGCTGGTTGCGGTAGTCCCCCAGCGGACGCCGCGGAGCCAGCCGCCCCAGCGTCGCGCGCCCGGCGGTGTGCGCGACGAGGGTGACGGCCGAGGCCCGCGCGAGCGCCGCACACGCCGAGACCACCGCCCGCCACACCGGCGGGGCGATGCCCATCGACCGCACCAGCCGCTCCCCCGGCCCGCCCGCCGGATCGTGGAAACCGCCGTCCGGGTCCAGCCGCGCGCCGTCACCGAGCCACGCCTCGAACGGCACCCGCACGTCGGTGAGGGTGACCGCACCGTAGTCGACCATCAGGCCGAACGTGTCGGGCGCGGGCGTGATCCGGACGCCGGGCGGGGTGGAGCCGTCCGCCGCGCGCAGCGGGACGGCGAACACGAACACGCCCCGCTCGCGTCCCCCGTGCTCCAGCGTCGCGTACACGGCGGCGACCTTCGGCACGTCCGGATGGGCGGTGTTGGTCGGGAACTTCGCGGCGGCCGCGTCCGGCGTGGTCAGCACGAACCCGCCGGTGCGCGGGTCGTGGCGGGCCAGCGTCCGCGGCGACAGGTGGCTGTTGCTGCGGCCGATCTCGGTCATCAGCAGCGTCCCGG
>NZ_JBFAOF010000554.1:0-4800 GCF_040675125.1 Spirillospora sp. NPDC049652
CTGGCGCTGCGGCGGCTCACCCGGCTGGCCGTCCGGGTCGAGGAGGCGGTGCCGAGCGCGGACGACCGGCCCGGACGGTCCACCTGGCACGTTGTCGTGGAGGGGACACTGACGTTCCTCGGGGTGCCGAGGCTGTCGCGGGCGCTGGCCGCCGTCCCGCCCGGCGCGCAGGTCGACCTGGACCTGAACGTCGACTTCATGGACCACGCGGCGTTCGAGGCCGTGCACCGCTGGCGGCTGGCGCACGAACGGCTCGGCGGAGGGGTGGACATCGACGAGGTTCACGAGTCTTGGTATGAAAGAGCCGTGACAGGTGATTTGTCTGGTCAGCGCAAGTCGGCTCCAGGTTCCCGCTGGTGGGCGCCCTGGGCGAACCGCCGCCGCCGTCCGGCGACCGCCCGCGAGGCCGCGAAGGGGGCCCCGAGCGACCTGCTGCTGTCGGGTATCCGCGAGTACCAGGGGAAGACCGCGCCGCTGGTCCGTCCGATCATGTCCGAGCTGGCCTTCGAGCAGAAGCCGCAGCACCTGTTCATCACCTGCGTGGACTCCCGCGTGGTGCCGAACATCATCACCGCGTCCGGCCCCGGCGACCTGTTCATCAACCGGAACGTCGGCAACATGGTGCCGCGGCACGGGGCCGACCCGGCGGACGACTCGGTCGCCGCGACCGTCGAGTATGCGCTGAACGTCCTCGGCATCCGGACGATCACCATCTGCGGCCACTCCAACTGCGGCGCGATGGCGGCGCTGCTGGCCGGCGGCGAGGAGGTCGGGCACCTGACCTCCCTCTCCCGGTGGCTCCGGCACGGCGAGCCCAGCCTCGCCCGGTTCCTCGCGGCCGAGCCCGACCCGGACCAGTCCCCGATGACCCGGCTCTGCCGGCTCAACGTCGTCCAGCAGCTGGAGAACCTGGAGACCTACCCGTGGCTGTGCGCCCTGGTGGACTCCGGCGAGCTCGAACTGGTCGGCCTCTACCTCGATCTCGAGACCGCCGACGTGCACGTCCTCGACCGCGCGTCCGGGACGTTCAGCCCGGTGCGCGGCGACAGCCGCACGGCGGTCTGACGGCCCTGGGCCGCCCCCGGGCGAAGAGGGGCGGCCCCGGCCCCCGACGGTCAGCGACCCACCAGTTCCTCATCGCCGCCGCGGGTGCTCAGTTCCTCGACCCCCCGGACGTACATCCCGGTCACCCGGCGCGCCCGCCGCGTGCTCCGGCTGTCCGCCGGGACGAAGAAGACGTCGTTCCTGCTCACACGCGCGAACTCCACCAGGTAGAGCAGCACGCCCAGCATCAGGGAAAGCGCGGCCACCGCCACCAGCACGATGATCATGAGCGCCCCTCTCCGCGGGCCCCGTGCGCCGGGTCCCGCCGCCTCGCCGATCTCCCAGCCGGATCAGGCTGCGTACTTCGGACGGTAAGCGCCCCTTCCGTCCCACTCTGTGTCCCATGACCCGATCCTCCTGAGTCACGGAACCCACCCCGGACGTCCCTTCCCAACACCGCCGGACCGGCCTACCGTCGGCACCACCGGCGTCCCCGAGACCGGGAGGTCCAAGCCCGTGACCAGCCTCTACGACCACGCGGGCGGCGACGAGGCCCTGCACCGCCTGGAGGAGACCTTCTACGGCAAGGTGCTCGCCGACCCCGTCCTGCGCCCGCTGTTCCCCCGGCGCGAGCCCCACCACGTCCGCCACCTGACGTGGTTCACGGCCGAGAGCTTCGGCGGCCCCGACCGCTTCACCCGCGAGCTCGGCTTCGACCACCTCATCAGCGTCCACCGCGGCCTGCGCATCACCGACGAGCAGCGCCGGCGCTTCGCCGACCTCTACCTGGAATCCCTGGACGAGGCGGGCCTCCCCAAGGACGAGCCCTTCCGCCGGGCGTTCCGCGAGCACGTCGACTTCGGCGTCCACGTGGCCCAGCAGAACTCCCACGCCGAGACCGAGGCCGACCTCCACCCGCTCCGCGAGGTCCCCCGCTGGACCTGGGACAACGACCCCGAGCAGCCCTCACCCGGGTGAAGGGGAAAAGGGGGCGGACGAGTCGGCCTGTAAGCCGGGTTTTGTGCCGTCCCTTGCGGGGCGGTGACGGCCATCCATCTCGGGCCGCCGTTGCCGGCGGCCTCCAGCGGTCTACCCGCAGGCATCGGGCGGGCCGCCCTCGAACGCCTGCGCGGGAAGCGTCGCTTCCCTTCTTGACCTTGCTCCGGGTGGGGTTTACCTGGCCGCCCACGTCACCGTGGGCGCCGGTGAGCTCTTACCTCACCGTTTCACCCTTACCACCTCGCGGTGGCGGTCTGTTTTCTGTGGCACTGTCCCGCGGGTCGCCCCGGGTCGGCGTTACCGACCACCCTGCCCTGTGGAGCCCGGACTTTCCTCGGCGGGGCCATGCCCCGACGCGGCCGTCCGGCCGGCTCGTCCGCCGTGGGTCAAGGGTACCGGTTGCGGACGGCGGCCCGGCGCGCCGGGCGGTCAGGCGTCCAGGTGGTGGACGTCGTTGAAGGCGTGCAGGCTCGCCGGGCCGTCGTCGTACCAGTCGACGCGGGTGAGGGACGCGGTGTCCAGGCGCATCCGGTACAGGGACGACAGGGGCGCGCCCAGGGCGTCGGCGACCATGAGCTTGATCGGGGTGACGTGGGAGACGACCAGGACCCGCTGGTGCCGGTAGCGGACCTTCAGCTTGTCCAGGGCCGTCCGGACGCGGCGGGCGACGGCCTCGAAGCTCTCGCCGCCGGGCGGGGCCGCGGCCGGGTCGGCCAGCCACGCCGAGAGGGCGGCGGGGTCGCGGTCGGACGCCTCGCGGAAGGTCAGGCCCTCCCACTCGCCGAAGTCGGTCTCGCGGAAGCCGTCCTCGACCCGGACCTCCAGGCCGGTGACGGCGGCGACCTCGGCGGCCGTCGCGCGGCAGCGGGCGAGCGGCGAGGTCACGATCGCCTCCACGTCCCGCAGGGCGCGTGCGGCGGCGCGGGCCTGCGCCAGGCCCTCCTCGGTCAGCGGGACGTCGCTGACCCCGGCGAAGCGCTTCTCGGCCGACAGCGGGGTCTCGCCGTGGCGGAGCAGCAGGGTGCGCGTGGGGGTGGTCGTGGCGGCCGACCAGACCCGGGTGGGGGCGGGCTCCTCCTCGACGCGGAGCCGCCACTCCTCGCCGCGGGCGGCGGCGTCCATCGCCTCGTTGGCCAGGCGGTCGGCGTGCGCGTTGCGCTCGCGCGGGATCCACTCGTAGGAGACCGCGCCGAGCCCGGACGCGACCTCGCGGGCGCGCTCGGCCAGCGGGCGCATGTCCGGGTGCTTGATCTTCCAGCGGCCGGACATCTGCTCGACGACCAGCTTGGAGTCCATCCGGGCGGTGACCCGGGCGTCCGGGTCGAGCCCGGCGGCGGCGGTGAGCCCGGCGATCAGGCCCCGGTACTCGGCGACGTTGTTGGTGGCGAGGCCGATCGCCTCGGCGGTCTCGGCCAGCACCTCGCCGGTGACGGCGTCCTTCACCAGGGCGCCGTAGCCGGCGGGCCCCGGGTTGCCCCGCGACCCGCCGTCGGCCTCGACGACCAGGCGGCGTCCGGCCGTCACCGCGCGTCCTCCCGGGGGTCCGGCGTCACAGGCCGGACTCGGCGGTGCGGACGAGGATGCGGCGGCACTCCTCGCAGCGCAGCACGTCGTCGTCGGCGGCGGCCCGGATGCGGTTCAGGTCGACGGTGTTCAGCGCGAGGTGGCAGCCCTGGCAGGACCCCCGGTGCAGGACGGCCGCGCCGACGCCGCCGAACTGGCCGCGCAGCTTCTCGTAGAGGGCGACCAGCTCGTCCGGGACGTCCTTGGCGACGCCCGTGCGGGCCGTGCTGGTGAGCCCGGTCTCCTCGTCGATCTTGGCCTGCTCGGCGCTCAGCCGCTCGTTCAGGTCGGCCAGGGCGGACGCCGAGCCGTCGGCCTCGGCGCGCAGCTCGTTCACCCGCGCCTCGGCCGCCTCGCGGCGCTCCATGATCTCCAGGACGACCTCCTCGAGGTCGGACTGGCGGCGGCCCAGCGACTCGATCTCGGCCTGCAGGGACGCCAGGTCCTTGGCGGAGGTGACCATGCCCGAGTCGAGGCGCTTCTGGTCGCGGTCGGACCGGGTGCGGACCTGGTCCACGTCCTGCTCGGCCTTCTTCTGCTCGCGCTCCAGGTCGCCGAGCTCGGTCTCGGCGGCGACGATCTGGTCGCGCAGCTCGGCGCGGCGCGCCTCCAGCCGCTCGATCTCGGCGAGCTCCGGCAGCGTGCGGCGGCGGTGCGCCAGGCGGTCGAGCGAGGTGTCGAGCTCCTGCAGGTCGATCAGGCGCTGCTGGGCTTGCGGTGCGGCTTTCACTTCACTCCTTCGTTGCTGGCACCGTGCAGGCGCCATGCGTCGGTGACCGCCGTGGACACCCGGGTCGTCAGATCGAGCGCGCCGGTCAGCGCCGCGGCGGCGTCCGCCAGCCACGGGTGCTCGGTGGCCCAGTGCGCCGCGTCCAGCAGCGCCGGCCCACCGGCCTCGACGAACTCCGACGCGGGATGGTGCCGCAGGTCGGCGGTGAGGTAGACGTCGACGCCCGCGGCGCGGACGTCGTCGAGCAGCGAGTCCCCCGCGCCGCCGCACACCGCGACGGTGCGGACCGGCCGGTCCGGGTCGCCGGCGGCGCGGACGCCCCAGACCGTGGCGGGCAGCCCGGCCGCGGCCCGCGCGGTGAACTCCGCGACGACGTCGTCCCGGTAGCGGAGGAAGTCGCCGCCGACGGAGGTGACCCCGTAGGACGGGACGGCCTTGCGCGCGACGCTGTCCAGGGCCTTGCG
>NZ_JBFAOF010000555.1:0-4787 GCF_040675125.1 Spirillospora sp. NPDC049652
CCACCTTACCCTCCACTCCGCCCTCCTCCCCTGGGCACCCGGGGGCGCCCCCCCCGCCGGCCCCGCCCGGCGCTCCCGCGGGGGGGGGGACCGGGGGGGGGGGACGCGCCGGACGCCGCGAAGTCGGCGATGAGGCGGCGGGTGACGGCGGGCGCGAGCAGCGCGTCCCCGCGCGCGACCACTCTCACCGCGGCGAGGATGTCGTCCAGCGCCATGTCCTTCACCAGGAAGCCGCTGGCCCCGGCACGCAGCGCCGCGTACACATTGGCGTCCTCGTCGTAGGTGGTGAGCACGACGACGCGCGCCGCCGGGACGTCCGCGGCGATCATCTCGGTGGCCTCGACACCGCCCATGCCGGGCATGCGCAGGTCCATCACCACCACGTCCGGACGCAGCTCCCGGACGATCCGCACGGCCTGCCCGCCGGTGCCCGCCTCGCCGACGACGTCGATGTCCGGCGTGGCGTCCACGACCATGCGCAACCCGGCGCGCACCAGCTCCTGGTCGTCGACGAGCACCACCCGTACCGTCATCGCCCCTCCTCGGGAACCGGCAGGGCCAAGTCAGCGGGGCGGGGCAGGGACGCCTCGGCGGGGAGGGGCGGGGACGCTTCGGCCGGAAGGGGCAGCGAGGCGGCGACCCGGAATCCTCCCTCGGGACGCGTTCCGGCGCTGAACCGGCCTCCCAGCAAGGTGGCCCGCTCACGCATGCCGGAGATCCCGTGGCCCTCGCCATGGGAGCCGGAAGCGCCTCGCCCCTCGTCGGTGATCTCAAGCGAGAGCGCGTCAGGGCGCTGCTCGATCACCACCCGACAGCGGGCGGTGGCCGCGTGCCGGACGACGTTGGTCACCGATTCCTGGACGATCCGGAAGGCGGCGTGGTCGACGGTCGGCGGCAAGGGGCCCCGGACGCCGTTCCATCGCACGTCCACGGTGACACCCGCCGCGCGCGTGGTCGCGGTGAGCCGGTCGAGGCGGTCCAGCCCGGCGAGCTCGTCCGCGCGCGGGACGGTCCCGCCCGCAGCGTCGACCCTGCGCAGGACGTCGAGCATGCTCCGCAGGTCGTGCAGTGTCTGGCGGCTGGTGTCCTCGATCGTGCGCAGCGCGCCCTCGGCCTGCGCTGGCGAGGCGTGGATCACCCGGTGCCCCGCCCCGGCCTGGATGGCGATGACGCCGATGCTGTGCGCCACCATGTCGTGCAGCTCGCGCGCGATGCGCAGCCGTTCCTCGGTCACCGCCTGCGCGGCCTCGTGCGCGCGCACCGCGTCCCCGTACTCGCGCTGTTGCCGGACGGACGTCCCGGCGAGCCAAGCCGCCACCACGCTCAAGGCGAGCAGCACGGCCAGCCCCACGAAGCCCGGGACCAGCACGTTCCCCCAGCCCCCGCCCCGGACGAGGCCGACGAACCACGCCACCTCCTCCGCCACGAGGGTGACGGCCATCGCGGCCCGTCCGTCCCGGCGCCCGCGCGTCGCCGTCAGGTACGCGAGGACCAGGCCCGCCGCCAGCAGCAGCGGCCAGATCTGCTCCGACCGCAACCCGCACGCCACGCCCGCCACGATCTCGCCCAGCAGGACCACCAGGACCGGCCACGGACGCGCCCGTCCGAGCAGCAGCGGCAGCGCGGCGACGGCCGCCACCAGCGCGACGAGCAGGAGCGGCTCGTCGTCTCTGCCGTGCGGCTCGCGCCCGCCCGTGTACGCGGCGGCCAGGGTCAGCGCGAGCGCGGCCGGGGCGATCGCGGCGCGGAACAGGTCTCGGGGGTGCACGAACGGAGCGTAATCGCCGGAGGCGGTTGGTGACCTCCGTCGTAGGTCGTATGCCTGCAGGCATAGATGCGGGCGGGGAAACATGCCTGGCGGCAGATGTGGCGCGGTCGGCCGTCCAGCAGCGTGGAGGGCGTGATCGAAGTCAACGGACTGACCAAGCGCTACGGGGACGTCGTCGCCGTGAACGACCTGAGCTTCACCGTGCCGGCGGGGCAGGTGACCGGGTTCCTCGGGCCGAACGGCGCGGGCAAGAGCACGACGATGCGCATGATCCTCGGCCTGAACCGTCCCACCGCCGGCTCCGCCACCGTCGACGGCCGCCCCTTCACCCGCTGGCGCGCCGGGCTGCACCACGTCGGCGCGCTGCTGGACGCGGGCGACGTCCACCCCGGACGCGGCGCGGCGGCGCACCTGTCCGCGCTGGCGCGCACCAACGGGCTGCCACGCCGCCGCGTCCGCGAGGTGCTGGAGGAGGTCGGCCTCGCGGACGTCGCCCGCCGCCGCGTCGGCGGGTTCTCCCTGGGCATGCGGCAGCGGCTCGGGATCGCCGCCGCCCTGCTCGGCGACCCGCCGGTGCTGCTGTTCGACGAGCCCGTGAACGGCCTGGACCCCGAGGGCGTCCGCTGGGTGCGCGGCCTGTTCCGCGGCCTGGCCGCCGAGGGCCGCACGGTCCTGGTGTCCAGCCACCTGATGAGCGAGATGGAGCACACCGCCGACCGCCTGGTCGTCGTCGGCCGGGGCGTCCTCCTCGCCGAGGAGACCGTCGCCGAGTTCGCCGCCCGCGGCGGCCGGGCCCGCGTCACCGTCCGCACCCCGCAAGCGGCCCGCCTCGCCCCCCTCCTGTCCGCCGCAGGCGCGAAGGTCACGGCGGCGAACGCGCTCGCAGCGGACGGCCCGGACCTTCCGCCGGTGGCCCCGCCGGACGGCACACAGACCCTGACCGTCACGGGCCTGCCCGCCGCACGAATAGGCGACCTGGCCTTCCGCCACGGCATCGTCCTGCACGAACTCGCCGGTCACCACGCGTCCCTGGAGGAGGCGTTCATGGAGCTGACCGCCGACCACGCCCAGTACCGAGCAGACACCCACCCCACCCACCCACCCTCCACCCATGCTGGGCCTGCGACGTCCACCCACGTCGCCCCTGTGACCTCCGCCCATGCTGGACCTGCGGCTGTCGGCCACGCCGGGCCTGCGACGTCCGCTCATGCTGAGCCTGCGGCAGCCGCTCACACCGGGCCTGCGGCGGTCGGCGAGGTCGGGCCTGCGTCGTCCGGCCGCGGTGGGCCGGTCGTGCCCGGCGAGGCCGGGAGGGGAGCGTCCGCTCATGTCGGGCCGGTTGGTCACGCTGGGGCCGGGGTGGTCGGGCGCGTGGGGCGCGAGGCGGAGGCGTTCGAGGGCCGCTGGACGGGTGGTGCGCGATGACCGCCGCCGTGACGCGTTCCGCACCGCCGCCGGCGCCGCGGTTCTCCGCGGCCGATCCGCGGGTCAGGTTCCGCGATCTGCTCGCCGCAGAATGGATCAAGTTGTGGTCCCTGCGCTCGACCCGCTGGGTGCTCGCCGTGGGCGTCGTGCTGCTCGTCCTGGCAGCCCTGCAGAAGAGCCTGGACGACTACAACGCCTGGCCGACGTTCCGCGCGCAGGAGCGTTCGCGTTTCGACCCGCTGTCCGCCGCGTTCAGCCAGATCAGCGCGATCGTGCTCGTCGTCGGCTCGGGAGTGGTCGGCGCGCTGGCACTGGTCGGCGAGTACGCCACCGGGCTGATCCGCACCACCTTCACAGCGGTCCCGGCGCGGCACCGCGTCGTCCTCGCGAAGGTCGCCGTCGTCACGGCGGTCATGCTGGCCACGGGTGCCGTCGTCGCGCTGAGCACCTTCACGGTGAGCCAGACGATCCTGTCCGGACGGGGAATCGCGGTGTCCCTGGGCGACCCGGGCGTCCCGCGCGTCGTGGCCGCGAACGCGCTGCTCGCCCCGTTGGCGGCGCTGGTCGGCATGGGGATCGGCGCGCTGCTCCGGCATACGGCGGGCACGGTCGTGGCGGTGATCGCGCTGCTGGTGATCCTGCCGATGACGTTCAAGCCCACCGTCCACCAGTGGGCGAACGAGATCTACATGTGGTTCCCGTTCTACGACTGGGCGCACTGCCTCTCCCTGCGGCATCCGCCCACGAATCCGGCACTGCCCACGGTGGCCGGCTCCTGGCTCGCCTTCGTCGGCTGGGCGGCGGCGTCGGTGGCGGTGGCCGTCGTGGTCGTCCGCCGGAGGGACGTGTAGGCGAGATGGATTCTTCACGATCACCCGCGCGGGGGAGGTGAGTGCCCCGCGCGGGGGAGGCGGGCGCGGCCGACCCGGGCGCAGACTCGCGATCATGGTGGGACGGACGGTGGCGCGCCGCTGGGCGGGCTACGGCGCTGCGGGCGCCCTGGCGATGTATCTGCTGGTCAAAGCCGTGTGGGTGGTCGTGGCGCTCGGCACCGGACGGTCGCCGATGCACGGGATGAGCACCGGCGAGTGGGTCGTGTTGAACGTGGTCACGGTGGGGATGGCGGCGGTCGGCATCGGGCTCGGGCTGGCGCTTGCGGGGGAGTGGGGGCTGCGGCTGCCCGCCGCGCCGGTGCTGCTGTTCGCGTGGCTCGCTGCCGGACTGCTGGTCTCCACCGTCCCGTTCAGCCTGCTCGGCTCACTGCTCAAGGACGGCGGCGGCGACGGAGGTGGTGACGATGGAGCGAGCGCGCCCTCCTGGGAGGGCGCCCTCATCACCGTCGGCTTCGCTGGAATGGCGATAGGCGTGGCGATCGCGCTCCCCATCTACCTGCGAGAACGCTGGCCCGCCGCACTAACGGGCCGCGTCGGGACACCCCAGATCACCCCCACCCCCGGCCCCACGCCGCGGGACGCGTCCACACCTCGCCCCGCGACCACCGCGCGGGACGCGTCCATGCCCCGCCCTGCGGCTACCGCGCCGGACGCGTCCATGCCTCGCCCCGCGGCTACCGCGCGGGACGCGTCCATGCCCC
>NZ_JBFAOF010000556.1:0-4780 GCF_040675125.1 Spirillospora sp. NPDC049652
ACCACGACGACCGCCCGCAGCAGGGTCCCTTCCGCGCCGCCCGGGATCGAGTCCAGGCAGCCGCGCAGCACGCCGGCGCTGTTGTACGTCACCACCACGACCGCGACGCGCGCCGGCCGAACCGCGTCGGAGGGCAGGTCAGAGGGCGGAGTGGACGAGTCGGAGTGCGCCATCGGATCACCTTCCGCGGGTGCGCTTGACGAGGCGGGCGGCGGTGCGGCGCAGCCGCCGGGCGGAACCCGGCGGCGCGAGGACGCGGGCTATCCAGGCGTCGTCGAGATCGTGGCGGAGGCTGGTGCGCGGCTGGAGCCACGCGTCCGGACGGGACGGCCCGCCGTCGCTGGTGTAGGCGCGGGTGACCGAGGCGCGGCGCAGGCGGCGCAGGACGTGCCGGTCGTAGGAGCCGAACGGGATGGCGACCCGGGTGACCGGTTCGCCGGTGATGTCCGTCAGCACGTCGTGCGCGCGCACGAACTCCTCGCCGACCTCCGGGGCGGTGAGCCGCCGCCAGTCGCGGTGCGCCCAGCCGTGGGAGCCGACCGTCATCCCGGCCTTGACCAGCTCGCGGACGCCGTCGGCGGTGAGCCGCCCGGGCTCGCCGAGCCGTCCGGCCAGCACGAAGAACTCGGCGGTCAGCCCGCGGTCGAGCAGCAGCGGCAGGGCGGTCTCCACGTCGGAGGCGTTGCCGTCGTCGAAGGTGAGCCGCACGTCCGGGCGGTCCGCGACGGCGTCCAGCACCCGTTCGAGGCGGCCCGCGTCCACCCAGGTCACGTCCTCGCCCGGCTCCAGCGCCCGGCCGAGGGCCCGGCCCGGCGCACGGCCGGACCGCGGCCCGACGCCGTGCACCGTGAGATTGATGACCGCGCTCATCACACCCGCCCCGATGCTGTTCTGTCACCCCGACGCGACAGACAATAGCTACGAGGTTCACAATTTCCTGCAATTTCCCTCTGACCACATACGGCCACTGCCTTCCGCTTTGCCGCGCGCCGACGGCGGGTTATCAATGGCCGAGTCAGCTCTGCGAGGGCACACGGAGACCGGGCGACACGTACACATCCGCCTTAATGCTTTTTCAGGGCAAAGGCGTTGTTTTCGGGGGCACCACAAGTGACCGTAATTGACGGCGTTAACTCCGCCACCGGCAGCCGGGTGGCAGCGCGCGCATCCTGGTTCGCCCGGTATGTCCATCTGCTGGTCCTGCTGGACCTGTCCTGTGCGGCAACGGCGGGCGTGGCCGGTTTCGCGCTCCGTTTCTCTGGCTGGGACGAGAGCGGACGATGGCCCGACATCCTTCTCGCGATCGGCCTGCCGATGGTCTGGGTGCCCTGGCTGTCGGTCGCCGGCTGCTACGACCACCGATTTCTGGGCACGGGTGCCGCCGAATATCGGAAGGTACTGAATGCGGGTGTCACTCTGACTGCGGGTGTCGCGATCCTGTCATACGCCACCAAGGCGGAAGTCGCGCGCGGATATGTGCTCCTCGCACTGCCGCTGCTCGTCACCCTTGACGTGGCCGCCCGCCGCACCGCCCGCCGCCGCCTCCACCGGTCCCGCGAGGACGGCGACTGCATGCGCCGCGTCGTCGCCGTCGGATACCGCGACGGCGTCGCCGACCTGGTACGCGAGCTGTCCCTGCACCCCCACCACGGCATGCAGGTCGTCGGCGTCTGCGCCCCCGAACCACCCGGCCGGACGATTGAGGACGTCATGGTCCTCGGCGGGTTCGACGACGTCCCCGAGGTGGTCGAGCGCTGCCGCGCGGACGCGGTCGCCGTCCTGCCGTGCGTTGAGCTGGGCGGCGTCCGGCTGCGCCGGCTGGCCTGGCGCCTGGAGAAGTTCCGGACCGACCTGTTCGTCTCACCCGCGCTGCTGGACGTCGCCGGCCCGCGGCTGACCATCCGCCCGGTCGCCGGATTCTCGCTGCTGCACATCGACCATCCCGAGCTGACCGGCCCGGCGCGCGCCGCCAAGGCCGTGTTCGACCGGGTCACGGCGGCCCTGCTGCTGATCGCGGCCGCGCCGCTGCTGGGAGCCGTCGCGGCCGCCGTCCGCTTCACCGACCCGGGTCCGGCGTTCTTCCTGCAGACCAGAATCGGACGCGCCGGCCGCCGGTTTCGGATGGTCAAGTTCCGGACCATGGTCACCGACGCCGAGCGCCGCCGCGTCGAGCTGACCGCCCGCGTCGAGAGCGGCTCGGTGCTGTTCAAACTGAAGCGTGACCCGAGAGTCACCCGCGTCGGCCGCGTCCTGCGCCGCTACTCGATCGACGAGCTGCCGCAACTGGTCAACGTGTTGCGCGGCGAGATGTCGCTGGTCGGGCCGCGTCCGCCGCTGCCGGAGGAGGTCGAGCTGTACGGCGAGGACGTCTACCGGCGGCTCGCCGTCAAACCCGGCCTCACCGGGCTCTGGCAGGTCAGCGGGCGCTCCGACCTGTCCTGGGAGGAGGCCGTCCGGCTCGACCTGCAGTACGTCGAGAACTGGTCGCTGCTGTTCGACGTGCAGATCCTCTGGCGCACCGTCCGCGCCGTCGTCACCGGCAACGGCGCCTACTGAACACCGCCCACCTACAGCGGGACGTCCCAGAAGGCCAGCTCGTGCCGCATGCCCTCCAGGAAGTGCGCCTCGGCGCGGGCGGCGTCGGGAGCGGCCTCGTCGATCATCTGGGCGATGCGGCGGGTCAGCTCGGCGAAGCCCGGGTCCGCGTAGGTGTCCACCCAGCGCCGGTACCGGGGCTCGGACGGCGGGTTCCCGGCCAGCCGCGCCCCGAGCGTCGAATACCCCCACATGCATGGATACAAGGCGGCGAGGCCCTGACCGTAATCAGCCGCGGAGTCCAGCAGGAACGCCGTGTAGGCGGCGCACGGGCCGCCCTTCTTCGCCCCGTCCAGGTCCGCGCCGAACTCCGCGGACAGGCCCCGGTGCAGGCTCAGCTCGTCGTGGAAGGTGGCGTGCGCGAGATCGACCAGGTCGCCCAGATGCGCCGACGGCGCCTGCCAGGCGAGCCGCGAGAACACGCGCACGTAGTCGAGCAGGAAGAGGTAGTCCTGCTCCAGCCACGACCGGAAGACGGCCTCGTCCAGATCCCCCCGGGCGATGCCCGCCACGGTCGGATGCGCCAGCTGACGTTCGACCCACGGCCGGCCGAGTTCTTCCAGATGCGAAGCGAGACCCATGCCCACGAGTCTGCCATTGCCCGGCATCCCGCCCGTGCAGCACGAAACCCCGCCGGAACCGAAGTTCCGGCGGGGTTCCGCCACGCTTGACCGATGTGCGGGTCGCCTCTCGGCGAAAGGCACGACACGGCTCCAGCCGAACGGTATTCCGTGAAGGCAATAGATGAGGCCCGGGGACACCAGGCACATCGGCCACGTCAGATGTAACGACCGGCCCCCGCCGAGCATTCCCGCCGTCCGGACGTTACCTGGACCACATCCCCGAAAGGCTCAATTGAACGGCGGCCGGACGGCCCGTACGAGCGTGTCCACGGCGAACCGCTCCTCGCCGTCCACTTCCACGGCCCGCCGCACCCGCTCCGCCCGCTGCACCGTCAGCCCCGGGAGCGCCGCCGCGACCGCCCCCGGCGTGTGCAGGACCGCCGGGTCCTGCGGCCCGCCGACCCCGTCGGTCAGGTTCGTCCGGTCGTGCCCGACGAACACCAGGACCCCGCTCGGCGCCAGCGCCGCCGAAGCCCGCGCCAGCACCGCCCCCATCTCCGGCAACTGCAGGTAGGCGATCACCACCAGGTCGAACGCGCCGGTCGGCGGCTCCCACGCCAGGACGTCCTCGACCAGCAGCTCGACCGAGACGCCCCGCGCCTCCGCCAGCTCGCGGGCCCGCTCGACGGCGACCGCCGAGAAGTCGACCGCGGTGACCGTCCAGCCGAGCCCGGCCAGCCACAGCGCGTTGCGCCCCTCCCCGCAGGCCAGGTCCAGCGCCCGCCCGGGAGGCATCCCCGCGCACTCCTCGGCCACGAACCGGTTCGGCCCGGCCGACCACACCAGGTCCCGCCCCGAGTACCGCTCATCCCAACCCCGCGCATCCACGCCGCTCAGCCTAGACATTCACCCCCGCCCCCGCTGACCACCACCGGCCACCCCGGTGCCCGTCTTAGTAGTTCCTCCCAGAGCGGTCGGCGCGAGTGGGGAAGGTTGGGGAGCGTGGGGGGTTCGGGGGGCGGGTCGTTCTGCGTGGTTGAGGTGGATGGCTCGCTTTGGGGGTGGTTCGCGGGGGATGATCTTCGGGGGTTCGACGTTCCGGAGGCGGGTCATGGAATCGGTGTTGCCCGAGAACGAGCGCACGCGGCATCGGCGGCTGCGGGCGCAGGGGAGCAGGGAGCGGAGCGATCTCGACGCGATCCTCGCGGCGGGGTTCGTGTGCCATGTGGGCGTGGTGGTCGGCGGGACGCCGCTGGTGGTGCCGACCGTGTACGGATGCGACGGCGAGACGCTCTACTTCCACGGGTCGGTGGCGAGCCGGAGTCTCGTCTCCGGGACCGAGGACGAGGTCTGCGTGACCGTCACCCATGTGGACGGGCTCGTGCTGGCGCGGTCGCTGTTCGAGCACGGCGTCAACTACCGCAGCGCGATGATCTTCGGGGTGCCGCGGCTGCTGACCGATCCCGAGGAGAAGCTGGAGGGGCTGCGCGTCCTCAGCGAGCACTCGGCGCCGGGCCAGTGGGACTACGCGCGCCTGCCGAACAAGAAGGAGCTGGCCGCCACGGCGCTGCTCGCGCTGTCGCTGGAGGAGGCGTCGGTCAAGATCCGCGTCGGTCCGCCGG
>NZ_JBFAOF010000557.1:0-4778 GCF_040675125.1 Spirillospora sp. NPDC049652
GTACTCCTCGGGACGGCTCGTCAGCACCAGCGGCAGCCGCGCCGAGCCGCGCCGGTTCAGCTCCTCCAGCGCGGCCGCGCGGGCCTCGGCGGGGACCTCGTCCAGACCGTCCAGCAGCAGCAGGACCCGGCGCGCCCGCAGCAGCCCCGACGCCACCAGCCGCGCGTCGGCGACCGACCGCCCGAGCTCGGGGTGCGCGGCGGCCATGCGGCGCGCCGCCCAGGCCAGCAGCCGTTCGCGGGCGGGGCTCCAGCCGGCGAGCGGCACCACGACCGGCACGGGAACGTCCGGGTCGTCCGGTTCCAGCAGTTGCGCGGCCAGCGCGGTCGCGAACACCGACTTGCCCGCCCCCGCGCCGCCGAGGACCACCAGCCGCCGGGACTCCACGCTCGCCCACAGGTCGGCGGCCTGCGCGAACGCGCCCTCGCGCAGGAAGTCCCCGGCTCCCGCCGCCTGCTCGACGCCGTCCGGGACACCCCACCGGACGGCGATCGCGCTCTGGGCGTCCGCGCCCGCCTGCTCCAGTTCCCGCAGGTACCGGGTCCGGAGGACGCCGCGCAGCACGTCGGCGCGCGCGGTCAGCCGGTCCTCGGCGATGGCCGTCCGGGCCTGCCGGGCCCGCCAGATCCAGTAGGCGCCGCTGCCCGCGAGCAGCAAGCCGGCCGCGACGAGCAGCACGCCGAGCAGCCCCGCCCAACCGTGCAGCGGAAGCAGGAAACCCCCGGAAGTGCCCAGCACCACGCTCGCCACGAACGCCAGGGCCGTGGGACGGGCCGGAGGCAGCCCGACGTCGCCGGCAGGCGGCACGGAGACGTTGAGCGGCCCCTCGTGCTTCCCGACCTGGACCAGGACGCGGGGACTCCCGGAGACGTTGTTGGTGTACTTCTCCGTCACCGAACGCCGCCTCCCGTGCCTGCCGTCCGCGCTCTTGATCATCCCGAAGGGGACAACTCTCCACCAGACGCAACGGAACGGCCAGCGGTTCGCCGGAAACGGGAAACGGCCCGCCCCAAGGGGGGCGGGCCGTCAACCGGAACCCGGTCTCCGGTGGCCGGGAGAGGCCACCGCGCACGCGCGGCCCCGCACGCGGCCCTCGCCGGTGGCGAGTGCTCCAGCGGGCGCGTCAGAGGACCTTGGAGAGGAAGTCCTGCGTCCGCGGATGCCGGGGATTCTCGATGACGTCACGCGGACGCCCCTGCTCGACCACCACGCCGCCGTCCATGAACACCAGCGAGTCGCCGACCTCGCGCGCGAACCCGATCTCGTGGGTGACCACGATCATCGTCATGCCGTCCAGCGCGAGCTGCTTCATGACCTCCAGCACCTCGCCGACCAGCTCGGGGTCGAGCGCGGACGTCGGCTCGTCGAACAGCATCAGCGCGGGCTCCATCGCCAGGGCGCGCGCGATCGCGACCCGCTGCTGCTGCCCGCCCGACAGCTGCGCCGGGTAGGCGTCCATCTTGTCGGCGAGGCCCACCCGCTCCAGCAGCGCGACCGCCCGCTCCCGGACCTGCGCCTTCGGCAGGCCCTTCACCTGGACGGGCGCCTCCATGACGTTGCCCAGCGCGGTCATGTGCGGGAACAGGTTGAACCGCTGGAACACCATGCCGATGTCCCGGCGCTGCGCGGCGACCTCCCGCTCGCGCATCTCGTAGAGCCGGTCGCCCTTCTGCCGATAGCCGACCAGCCGGCCGTTCACCCACAGCCGGCCGCCGTTGACCTTCTCCAGGTGGTTGATGCAGCGCAGGAAGGTCGACTTCCCCGAGCCGGACGGCCCGATCACGCACATCACCTCGCCCGGCCGCACGGCGAGGTCGATGCCCTTCAGCACCTCCAGCCGGCCGAAGCTCTTGTGCACGTCCTCGGCGAGCACCATGAACTCGCCCGCGCCGTCACGCTCCGGCCCGTCGCGCTCCGGCGCGTCCCGCTCCGGGGCGTCCTCCTCCGGCTTCGCCAGGGACGGCTTGTCGTCGGCCGCCATCAGACGCTCCTCCCGCCGCGGACCCGCAGGTTGGCCACGAACCGCTCCAGCATCGTCTGCCGCTGGGCGGTGCCCCGCCCGAAGTAGCGCTCCAGGTAGAACTGGCCGACGGTGAGGATCGAGGTCATGACCAGGTACCAGATGCTCGCCACCAGCAGCATCGGGATCGTCTGGTAGGTCCGGTTGTACACGATCTGCACCGAGTACAGCAGGTCGGCCAGCGCGATCACCGACACCAGGGAGGACGTCTTCAGCATGGAGATCGTCTCGTTGCCGGTCGGCGGGATGATCACCCGCATCGCCTGCGGCAGCACCACCCGCCGCATGATCCTCGCCCGGCTCATGCCGAGCGCCGTCGCCGCCTCGCTCTGCCCCGGGTCCACCGAGAGGATGCCCGCGCGGACGATCTCCGACATGTACGCCGCCTCGTTCAGCCCCAGCCCGAGGCAGCCCGCGACGAACGCGGTGATCAGGTCGTTGGCGTTGAAATGGACGAACGTCGGGCCGAACGGGATCCCGAGCGAGAACGTCGGGATCAGCGCCTTCACGTAGAACCACAGGATGATCTGGACCAGCACCGGAGTGCCCCGGAAGACCCAGACGTACATCCAGGCCACACCGGAGATCAGCGGGTTCGGGGACAGCCGCATCACCGCGAGCAGGACGCCGCCGACCACGCCCATCAGCATCGCGATGACGGTCAGCTCCAGCGTCATCACGATGCCGTCGATGATCGAGCCGTCCCAGAACCACGCGTTGATCGTGTCCCAGCCGAACCGCTCGTTGTGGGCGACGCTCCAGACCGCCCAGATCGCCACGTACAGGATGAGTGCGGCCGCCACCCAGCGGCCGTAGTGCCGGACGGGGACGGCCTTGATCTCGGCCGGCCGTCCCCGCGGCGTCGTCTGCTCGGACAGGGTCATGCGGTCAGCTCTGCGCGCCGTTGACGACCGGGGCGTCCAGAGCGCCGTGCTCGATGCCCCACTTCTCCAGGATCTTCTTGTACGTGCCGTCGGCCTGCAGCGCCTTCAGCGCGCCGAGCACGGCCTCCTTGGTGGTGCCGAGCTTCTTGCTGAGGGCGATGCCGTACGGCGCGGTGTCGTAGGTCGCGCCCGCGGTCTCGAACTGCCCGTTGGACTGCTTCACCGCGTAGTCGATGACCGGGGAGTCGGCGAGCACGGCGTCCGCGCGGCCGGACGACAGGGCGAGGTTCGCGCCGTTCTGGTCGGGGAACGCCTGGCCGACCGGGCCGGGCTTGCCGCCGTCCTTGCACTTCTTGGTGCGCGCGCCGGTGCCCTTGGCGGCGTCGACGGTCGCCGACACCTCGTCCAGCTGGACGGTGCCCTTCTCGACCGCGACCTTCTTGCCGCACAGCGACAGGTCGTCGGGCTTGAAGCCGCTCGGGTTGCCCTTCTTGACCATCAGCGAGGTGCCGGCGGTGAAGTAGGTGACGAAGTCGACCGTCTTCTCCCGCTCCTTGTTGTCGGTGATCGACGACATCGCCGCCTGGTACTGGCCGCTCTGCAGGCCCGGGATGATCCCGTCGAAGCTCGCCTTCTGGAAGGAGAAGTCGATGCCGAGCTTCTTGCCGAGCGCCTTGCCGAGGTCGAGGTCCATGCCGACCAGGGTCTTGTTGTCGTTGCCGTAGAACTCGTTGGGCGCGTAGGACGGGTCCGTCGCGACGATGATCTTGCCGGACGACTTGACGTCCGGACCGAGCTGGTCGTGCAGCTTCGGGTCCTGCTTGATCGCCGAGAAGATGTCGCCGACGTCCTTGCCCTGGGCGCCGGTGTCCTTCTTGCTGCCGCCGCAGGCCGACAGGGCGAGCGCCGCCGAGAGCACGAGGGCACTTGCCGTGGCGGTACGGCGCCCCAGAGAACCGGTGTTCACTGGTCCCCCTCCAAGTCGATTCGTCGGACCGCGTCCCGGCCCGGGTGGAAGGCACATTTTGGCGCATAGTACGCGTGGCCTTGATTAAGGCTCCGAAACAATCGGACAACAAGGCAGCGCTCGATATCCAGACGGACTAGGGTGAATTCACCCTCTGTGAGCGCGTTCACACTCCGGGTCGACACGTGACGGAGGCCATCGCGGGTCCCTCCTGGAAGCCCGGGACCGGTGTGGCACAATCGGACAACGGGTGACCCCCGTACGTCGCGAGATGCACCCGACCGGCCCTGGCCACCAGACCAGCGCCAACCGCGGCGGCATCGTCCGTATCGCCGAAACTCTGACAGGGGTCGCTGTGGCTGCCGAGCCCATCACTCATCCCTTCCCGCACACCGCCTCACTCGACGACGATCCGGCGTTCGCCCTGCACCGGGGCGGCAAGCTCGAGGTCCGCTCCTCGGTCCCCGTGCGCAACGCCGACGACCTCTCGCTCGCCTACACGCCCGGCGTGGCGCGCGTCTGCACCGCCATCGCCGACCACCCGCCGCTCGCCCGCGACTACACCTGGACGTCCCGGGTCGTCGCGGTCGTGACCGACGGCACCGCCGTGCTCGGGCTCGGCGACATCGGGCCCGCCGCGTCCATGCCCGTCATGGAGGGCAAGTCGCTGCTGTTCAAGGAGTTCGCCGGCGTCGACTCCGTCCCGATCGCGCTGGACTGCACCGACGTGGACGAGATCGTCGAGACGGTGATCCGGATGGCGCCGAGCTTCGGCGGCATCAACCTGGAGGACATCAGCGCCCCGCGCTGCTAGCCGCGCACCGTCGTCCCCGGCGTCGGCGCGGGGTCGGGGACGACCCGGGCGAGCTGGAACACCGCGCTGACCGGTGCGCTGTCCCAGAGCAGA
>NZ_JBFAOF010000558.1:0-4771 GCF_040675125.1 Spirillospora sp. NPDC049652
AGCACCAGCCGACCACGGCGGCGGCGCGCGGGCCGAAGGCGAGCCGGGCGTAGGTGGAGACGCCGCCCGCGTCGGGGTGGCGCGCGCCGAGCGCGGCGAAGGTCGCGGCGAGCGGGACCGACATCAGCACCAGCAGGGCCCAGGCGACCAGGGAGGCGGGTCCCGCCGCGCGGGCGGCGAGCGCGGGCAGCGCGATCACACCCGTGCCGAGGACCGCGCCGACGTACATCGCGGTCCCCTGCCCGAGGGTGAGCCGTCCGCCGGAGGTCCCGGCTGGGCCCGGGGCCGTTCCCGTCTCCTTCGCGCGGCGGGCGGCGCCCGCGTCCGCGCGCGCGCCGAGGGCGTTCGGTTCGGTGTTCTTCACGAGATCCAAGCCTCGGGCGGACGGGTCGGCGCGGCCAGGGAGGGATACGCCGTCCCGCGTAGAATTTCCGCCATGTCCGGACACGTCATCGGGCTGGCCGTGACGCCGGGAACGCCGGTGTTCGAGCTGGCCGTCCCCTGCGAGGTCTTCGGGATCGACCGCAGCGACCTGGCCGACCCCTGGTACGAGCTGCGGACGTACGCCGCCGAACGGGGGCCGCTGCCGTCCACCGGCGGCCTCAGCCTGTACGCCGGGCACCGCCTCGACGACCTGCCGGAGGCCGGCACGGTGGTGGTGGCGGCACTGTCCCGCGCCGCCCAGCTCTCGCCCCCGCCCGACCTGGTCGCGGCCGTCCGGGAGGCGCACCGCCGGGGCAGCCGCATCGTCGCGCTCTGCACCGGCACCTACATCCTGGCCGCCGCCGGGCTGCTGGACGGCCGCAGCGCGACGACGCACTGGATGAACGCCACCGACTTCGCGCACCGCTTCCCGGACGTCCGGCTCGACTCGGGGCCGCTCTACATCGACCACGGCGACGTGATCACCACGGCGGGCTCGGGGGCGGCGATCGACGTGTGCCTGCACCTGCTGCGGCAGGACCACGGCGCGGCCGTGGCGGCCGAGGTGGCGCGGCGGATGGTCGTCCCGCCGCACCGGGAGGGCGCCCAGCCGCAGATCGCCCGTCCGGCGGTGGGCGGCGACCGGGACGGCGACCTCGCGCCCGCTCTGGACTGGGCGGCCGAGCGCCTGCACCTGCCGCTGACCGTCGCGGAGCTCGCCCGGGCCGCGCACATGAGCGAGCGCACCCTGCTGCGCCGGTTCCGCGACGCGTTCGGCGTCCCGCCGCTGCAGTGGCTGCTCCAGCAGCGCGTCCGGCTCGCGCAGGAGCTGCTCGAGGCGACGGACCTGCCGGTCGAGGAGGTCGCCCGCCGGACCGGGTTCGGGAGCGCGGCCAACCTGCGCTACCACTTCGTCCGGGTGGCCGGGTTGTCGCCGCAGTCGTACCGGCACGTGTTCCGATACCGTCCGGCCGCGGCCGCGGCGGCGGCGGGCCAGGCGACGGTCGCGCTCCCCCGGCCCGAGCCCGCGCTCGCCGGCGCGGAGCCGCTCCCCCGACCCGACCCGGTCCCCCGGGCCAGTCTGGTCTCCCGGCGCTGACCCGGTCAGTCCACCGCGCCGAGGGTGATGCCCTCCACGATGTGCCGCTGCGCGGCGACCGCGACCAGCAGCACCGGGACGATCGCGATCAGCGACGCCGACATGATGAGGTTGTACTGCGTCTGCGTGGTCATCTGGGACTGGAACACCGCGAGCCCCTGCGAGATGACCTGCATCTTCGTGGTGTTCACGGCGATCAGCGGGAACAGGAAGTTGTTCCAGTTCTGCAGGAACAGGATGATCCCGAGCGCGGCCGTCGCGGGCCGCGCGAGCGGCGCGTACACCTGCCAGAAGATCCGCAGCTCGGACGCGCCGTCGATGCGGGCGGCCTCGCCGAGCTGGCGCGGCGCGCCCAGGAAGAACTGCCGGAACAGGAACGTGCCGAGCCCGGAGGCGATGTTCGGGACGACCAGCCCCTGGTAGGTGTTCAGCCAGTGCAGGTCGCCGAGGATCTGCGCCACCGGGACGATGATCGCGCTGAACGGGATCATCAGGCCGCTCAGCGCGACGGCGAACAGCAGGCGGCGGCCGGGGAAGTCGAACATCGCGAACGCGTAGCCCGCGAGCATCCCGGCGGCGAGCTGGCCGAGCGTCGCCAGGGCCGCGAACACGACCGTGTTGGCGAACCAGCGGGCGAACGGCGCCTTGCCCCACGCGGTCGGGATGTTCGACCAGTGCCACTCCGCCGGCCACAGCGGCGCGGCCGGGTTGATGATCTGCCCGTTGGACTTGACGGCGGTCAGCGCCATCCACACCAGGGGGAACATCACGATGAGCACGGCCAGGGCGAGCAGCGTGTAGACCGCCGCGCGGTGGGCCAGCATCCTAGGCACGGTCGTCCCTCCGGCCGAGCATCGCGATCTGCAGACCGGTGACCGCGAGCGAGATGAGGAACAGCAGCATCCCCATCGCGTCGGCGCGGCCCGCGTCGAACTTGGCGAAGCCCTCGTCGTACACGTAGTAGAGCGCGGTGCGGGTCGCGCCGCCCGGCCCGCCGCCGGTCAGCACGTAGATCTGGGTGAAGGTCTGGAGTCCGGTCAGCGTGGTGACGACCAGGATGAGCAGGGTGTTGCGGCGCAGCATGGGCCACTGCACGTGCCGGAACCGCTGCCAGCCGCCCGCGCCGTCCACGCTCGCCGCCTCCAGCACGTCCTGCGGGAGGGTCTTCAGCGCGGCGAGGTAGAGGATGACGTTCTGCCCGAAGAACTGCCAGGTGCCGAACAGGACCACCATCGCCAGCGCGGGCCCGGGCCGGGACATGAAGTCGACCTCGTCCATGCCGAGGCCGGACAGCAGCCGGTTCACCAGGCCGAACCGGGGCGCGAACAGGTTGGACCAGATCAGCGCGGTCGCGACGGCGGGCACCACGAGCGGGATGACGAACGGCGCGCGCAGCCTCCTCGCCCCCGGCACCCGCGCGTTCAGCAGCAGCGCCAGCACGAGCCCGAGGACCATCGTCGCCAGCACGAACGCGACGGTGTACTCGGCGGTGACGCCGAGGGCCCGGCCGCCGCCCTCGGCGAGCATGTCCCGGTAGTTGCGGAGGCCGACGAACCGCAGGGACGTGCCGAAGACGTTGCCCTTCTGCAGGCTGCGCCACCCGAGCATCACCAGCGGGACGATCGAGAACAGCACGGTCAGCAGGACCGTCGGCGCGACGAACAGGTACGCCAGTCCCCAGGTGCGCCGGCCGGCCCGGGACCGTCCGGAGGCACGGAAGCGCCCGGAGAGCCGGACGCGGCCGGCACTCCGGACGGCGACCCTGCTCAGCCCTGCTCCTTGAGCGCCTTGTCGGCCTTGCCGGCGGCGTTCGCGAGCGCCTGCTGCGCGGTCTGCTGCCCGCGCAGCGCCTTGCTGATCTCGGTGTAGAGCGCCTCGGACACCGCGTTGTACGCGGGGGTCATCGGACGCCCCTTGCCGAACTTCAACCCGTCGGCGAACGTCTGGTAGTACGGGTCCTTGGCGATGTGGTCCTTCAGCTCGGGCTGCTGGAGCTGGTCCGGCGCGGACGGCAGGCCGCCGTTCGCGGCGGCGAGGTGCGCGCCGACCTGCGGGGTCGCCAGGTACCGGATGAACTCCAGGCCCGCCCGCTCCTGCGCCTTGGAGGTCTTCAGCAGCGCCGCGACCTCCATCCCGACCGAGGTGGAGGGGCCCGCGTCGCCGCGCGGCAGCGGCGCGACGCCGAAGTCGAGCCCGGCCTTCTTGAAGGTGTCCACGGCCCACTGGCCGTCGGCCATCATCGAGACGGTGTGGCTGGCGAACGCGGGCGCGCCGTCGAAGCTGCCGGCCTGGGCGAAGCTGGTCGTCGGCGCCGCCTTGGCGGTCATCAGGTCGATCCAGGTCTGCAGCGCCTTGACGCCCTGCGGGGTGTTGAACGCCGACCGGGCGCCGTCCGGGGTGAGCAGGTCGCCGCCGTTGGCGCGCAGCAGCGGCATCCACGCGAAGGTGATCCACTCGGCCTCGCCGAGCGGGACGTAGTAGCCGAACCGCTTCTTGCCCGGGTTGGTGAGCTTCTTGGCGTCCTCGACGAGCTCGGCCCAGGTCGCGGGCGGGTTGGCGATGCCCGCTTCCTTGAAGTCCTTCTTGTTGTAGAACAGCACGATGTCGCCGACGCCGGAGCGCGCGAACCCGAGCTGCTTGCCCTTGTAGAACAGCGCGTCCTTGATGCCCGGGTAGAGATCGCTCGTCTGCTGCTTGAGGTCGCCGTCCAGCGGGATGAGCTTGCCGCTCTGGGCGATCTCCGGCAGGTCGGAGGCGTTCTGGGTGAGCAGGACGGTCGGCTGGGTGTTCGACTTGATCGCCGAGATGACCTTGGGGAGGTACTGGTCGGCGCTCGCGATGAACTGCCCCTTGGAGTGCAGGCCGGGGTGCGCCTTGGCGAAGTCGGCGTCGATCTGGCTGATCTGCTCCGGCGTCCAGCTCGTCGTCCAGTAGGTGAACGTGGCGGGACCGGGGCTGCCGTCGTCGGACGCGCCGTCGGATGATCCGCCGCCGCACGCGGCGGCGAGCAGAAGGGCGGCGACCGCGGCGGCGGGTCGCAGGATTCGGAGGGGCCGTTCAAGCATGGTGATCACTATCTAGTCGCCGCCCGGCAGCGTCAAGGTTCCCCGGGTGTGATCTCCCCTATTTTGGTAGGGAATCATCGAAGTACCGTGAAGCCCACCGTCACCGCCGTTCCGGACCGCCGCGCCGAGGCCGCGGTGATCCGGTGCGGGCCGGGGGGCAGCGCGCCGGTGACGAGCTCGTGGT
>NZ_JBFAOF010000559.1:0-4770 GCF_040675125.1 Spirillospora sp. NPDC049652
GGCTGCGCTGACCCCCGGGGCCCGGCGCGGCGGACGCCGGACCGGGGCGGAGGGTGCGTCAGTCCTGGTCGGCGCGGCCGCGCCAGGCGATGACCCGGTCGGTGCCGTGCCAGCCGAGGCGGGCGGCCAGCATCGCCGCGATCGCGGCGGCGATCAGTCCGACGACCTGGCGGGACTCGGTGACCAGCACCGGGGCCTGGAGGACGGAGCCGAGGAGCAGGCTGACGAGGTATTCCATGCGCGGATCTCCCATGCAAGGGCCGCGCGAAGGTCAGGGTGGCGTAAGGCGACGCGGCCAAGACCGACATTAAACGACGACGAAAGTAAAACTTGCCAAGATCTAGAAGACCCCGGCGGCCGTGCGGCCGCCGGGGTGGTCCGGTCGAGGCGGGCGGACCTGCCGGTCCGCCCGGTCGCGCCGGTCAGTGGAAGAAGTGCCGGACTCCGGTGAAGTACATGGTGATCCCGGCCTTGGCGGCCGTCTCGACCGCCTGCTCGTCCCGGATCGAGCCGCCCGGCTGGACGACCGCCGTGACCCCGGCCTCGATGAGGATCTCCAGGCCGTCGGGGAACGGGAAGAACGCGTCGGACGCGGCGACCGCGCCCCGCGAGCGCTCCTCGCCCGCCCGCGCGACCGCCAGCCGCGCCGAGTCGACCCGGTTGACCTGCCCCATCCCGACGCCGACGGTCGCGCCGTCCTTGGCGAGCAGGATCGCGTTGGACTTGACCGGGCGGCACGCCTTCCAGGCGAACGCCAGGTCGCGCAGGGTCGCCTCGTCGGCGGGCGTCCCCGTCTTGAGCTCCCAGTTCGCCGGGTCGTCGCCGGCGGCGTCCACCCGGTCGACGGTCTGGACCAGCAGGCCGCCGTCGATCCGGCGGGACTCGGCGGGGTTGGCCGGGCCGTCCGGGCAGACCAGCAGCCGGACGTTCTTGAACCGCTCGGTGAGGATCGTCACGGCCTCGTCCTCGAAGGACGGCGCGACGACGACCTCGGCGTAGCTCCCGGTGATCTGCCGCGCCATCGCCGCGCTGACCGGCCGGTTCGCCGCGATCACGCCGCCGTAGGCCGACGTCGGGTCGCACTCCAGCGCCTTGCGGTGCGCGTCGGCGGCGTCCGCGCCGACCGCGATGCCGCACGGGTTGGCGTGCTTGATGATCGCCACGCACGGCTCGTCGAAGTCGTAGGCGGCGCGGTGCGCGGCGTCGGTGTCGACGTAGTTGTTGTACGACATCTCCTTGCCGTACAGCTGCTCCGCGTTCGCCAGGCCGCCCTTCGCGCCCGGGTCGGTGTAGAGCGCGGCCCGCTGGTGCGGGTTCTCGCCGTACCGCAGCGGGTTCTTGCGCTCCCAGGTCGCGCCGGTGAAGTCCGGCCAGCCGGTGTCGGCGGCCTCGGCGTCCGGCGCGTAGGACGAGGCGAACCAGGACGCCACGGCCACGTCGTAGGCGGCGGTGTGCGCGAACGCCCCCGCGGCCAGGCGGCGGCGCTCCTCCAGCGTGAACCCGCCCGCCCGGACGGCCTCCAGCACCTGGCCGTAGGCGTCCGGCGAGACGACGACCGCGACGCTGGCGTGGTTCTTGGCGGCGGCGCGGACCATGGTCGGGCCGCCGATGTCGATCTGCTCGACGCACTCGTCCGGCTTCGCCCCGGACGCCACGGTGTCGGAGAACGGGTAGAGGTTCACCACCGCCAGGTCGAACGGCTCGACGTGCAGGTCGTCGAGCTGCTGGAGGTGGTCGTCCTTGCGCCGGTCGGCGAGCAGGCCCGCGTGCACCTTCGGGTGCAGCGTCTTGACCCGCCCGTCCAGGCACTCGGGGAACCCGGTGAGCTTCTCCACCCTCATCACCGGGACGCCCGCGGCGGCGATCCGCCCGGCCGTGGAGCCGGTCGAGACGATCTCCACCCCCGCCTCGTGCAGCCCCTTGGCCAGCTGCTCCAGCCCCGTCTTGTCGTACACGCTGATCAGCGCGCGCCTGATAGCCACCCGACTCACCGGCCGAGCTCCCCTCCATCGTCAGCGGACGTGTTGCAGGTACCGCACTTCATGGCGACCCGCCTGCCCTCGGTGGTCCAGCCGTCGCGGGCGAGCCGGCCGACGACGTCCACCAGGAGGCGGCGCTCCACCTGCTTGATGCGCTCGTGCAGGGAGTCCTCGTCGTCGTGCCGGAGCACCTGGACGGCCTCCTGGGCGATCACGGGTCCGGTGTCCACGCCTTCGTCGACGAAGTGCACGGTACAGCCCGTGAGCTTGACCCCGTAGGCCAGGGCGTCCCGGACGGCGTGGGCGCCGGGGAAGGAGGGCAGCAGGGCCGGGTGCGTGTTGACCGTCCGGCCGCCGAACCGGGCCAGGAACGCCGGGCCGAGGATCTTCATGAATCCCGCCGAGACCACCAGGTCGGGCTCGTGGGCGGCGACCGCGTCGGCGAGCGCCGCGTCCCAGCCGGCGCGGTCGGGGAAATCGGGGATCCGGAGGGTGAAGGTGGGGAGTCCGGCCTCGTGCGCGCGCGTGAGGCCGGCGATACCGGCCCGGTCGGCGCCCACGGCAACGACGGACGCCCCGTAGGCTGGATCTGCGCACGCGTCGAGGAGCGCCTGTAGGTTGGTCCCCGCGCCGGAGACGAGGACGACGAGCCGGGCGGACACCATGACTCCTCAGTGGTGACGTCGGGGCGGACCGGGCGAGCCAAAGCCTATCGGCCCTGCTCGGCGCACCCGAACCGACGCCGCGGTGAGGCCACCGGACTCCGCGCGCGGCGCACGGCGGCCCGCACTCACGGGCCACACCCACGAACCACACCACGCCAGCGGGGGGACGAGAAGTGAACGAGCAGCCGGGGACGTCCGGCCAGCCGACCGGCCAGGACCCGTGGCGGCCGCAGGAGCCGGAGGGACCGGAGGGGCCGACCCCGGGGGGCTCGCTCCCGCCGGGGCCCGCCGAACAGGCCGCCCGGCGCGCGCTGTGGCTCGGCGTCGGCTCCCTGGTGATCACCCTGTTCTTCTGGCCGTTCGGCCTGGTGCTCGGGATCGCCGCGCTGGTGGTCGGAGCCAAGGCCCGGCGGCTGGCCGCGGGGGGCGCGGGCACGCTGCCCGGGCTGACCGGCGGCATGGTCAGCGGGGCGGTCTCGGTGGTGCTCGGCGTCCTGATGCTCGGCTTCGCCGTCTACCTGTGGCCCGAGGTCAGCGGCCTGGAGAACTGCAAGTCCACGGCGAACACGCAGACCGACCGGAAGGCGTGCGAGGACAAGTGGCTGCCCGAGATCGCGCACAAGCTGCACGTGCGCACCTCGGACCTCGACCCCCTCAAGGGCATGCTCTGATCTGACGCCCGGACGGGCCGGAGTCGCGATACCGCGACTCCGGCCCGTTCTCGTTGTCGGCCTTGTCGCGGGGCCCGGAGCGCGGCGGCCCGGCAGGCCGCGCTGTCCGAAGGCCCGGCGGTCGGGGTATCCGAGGCCCGGGTGCGCGGCGGGACTGCGGCGGGTGCGCTAGTCGCCGTCGCGGGGGTCGTCGCGGGGGTCGTCGCGGAGGACGTAGATCGCGCCGCCGCGGTTCTCGGTGCGCTCCGGCTCGTCGTGGCGCGGCCGGGGGACGCCCGGCTCCGCCGCCTCGGGCTCCGGCCGGAACTCGGGGGCCGGCTCGGGCGCGGGTGTGATCTCCGCCTCGTCCTCCCGCGCGGCGAGCGGCTCGGGAGCCGGCTCAGGGGCCGGAGGCTTCGCGGGACCGGGGGCGGGCGTGGGCTCGTCCATGAGGTCGGGGAGTTCGTCCTCGTGGCGGGTCCGGGACCGGGCCGGACGGCGCGGGGCGAGGACGGGCTCGGCCTCCTCGAACTCCAGCGCGGCCGGATAGGGCGACACGGGCGGCTCCGGGGCCGGTTCGGCCGGCGGGGGCGCGGGCGTCTCCCGGGCGGGCCTCGGGACGGACGGAGCGGGCCCCGCGGCGGGCGCCGGCGGGAGGTCGGCGGCCTCGGCACGTCCCCGGCGGCGGGCGCGGCGGCCCTCCGCCTGCACGGCGGGCTCCGGAGCAGCAGGCGCGGGGCCGGGGCCGGGGTCGGGAGCGGGGGCGGTGTCCGGGGTGCCGGCGCGGCGGAGGATGCGCCAGTTGGCCAGCCAGGCGGCGATGGCGGCGGAGATCCCGACCTCCAGCGCGGCCAGCAGCCCCACCTGCCACCAGGACGGTCCGACGGTCGCCAGCCGGGCCCCGCCGAGCGGGCCGCCCGACAGCGCCGCGAGCACGGCCGTCACGACCCCGGTCAGCGCGCCCGACGCGAACCCCCACAGCGGCGCGGACTCCGTCGCCGTGCTCGGCATCGCCCGGACGGTCAGGACCCCGCCGACCGCTCCGGCGAGGAACGGCGCGGCGAGCGCCACCAGGGACGGCACGGGCGCGGGCCCCGGCTGCGGCAGCGCCGCGAGCGGCGGGAACACCGGCACGACGTCCAGCAGGACGCCGGTCGCGGCCACGCTCGTCCCGGAGCCGACCGCGAAGCCGGGGCCGATCGCGTAGGCCATCCCCCAGATCACCGCGTTCGGCAGGAACGCGAGCTGGACCAGCACGAGCAGCACCCCGCCGACCACGCCGGGGGCCAGCAGGTCGAACTGCCGGGCGGCCTCGCCGGTGTGCATCGCCAGGGACGCGCCGACCAGCACCGCACCCGCCCCGAGCAGCACCGACACCGCCCCGGCGACGCCGATCACCAGCGAGCGCGGGCGGTCGGGCAGCAACCGGACCAGCGCTCCCAGCCCGGACCGGACGCGCCGTCCGCGCGCCGCGAC
>NZ_JBFAOF010000560.1:0-4760 GCF_040675125.1 Spirillospora sp. NPDC049652
GGCGACCCGGCCGAGGACGGCCCGCGCGGCGCGGACGGCGCGGCCGGGGACGACCGGCCCCCGCCCGACCTGGGCGACCCGACCATGATCTTCGCCGACGCCCGCGCGCTCGGCGCGTCCAACGCCGATCCGGAGGTGCTGCGCATCGCGCGGCTGTCCCTCGGCCGCATCGTGGACCGGTACGAACAGCTCGGCCCCTGGACGCTCGCCCCCGAGGCGCGCGAGCTGCGCCGGTCCCTGCACGCCCTGCTGCGCGGTCAGCAGCCGCCGAGGCAGCGCCGCGAGCTGTTCTCGACCGCCGCCCGGACGGCCGGACTCCTCGGCTACATGGCCGTCCACCTGGGACGATCGGTCGTCGCCGAGGCGTACCTGGCCGAGTCCGAGCTGCTGGCCGGGTACGCCGAGGACGCCGAGATGCGCATGTGGACCGCGGGCACCCGCTCGCTCGCGCTCTACGACCAGGGACGCTTCGCCGAGGCGGACGCCGTCGCCGAGGCCGCCGTCCGGCTCGACCCGACCGGCCCGCAGGCGATCCGGCTGCTGTCCACCGGACGGGCCCGCGCGCTCGCCCGGCTGGGCGACGCCACCGCGCACGCGCGCGCGGGACGGCTGCTGGACGAGGCGATCGAGCTGTCGGACCGGCGTCGAGACCGGCTTCCCACCGGATTCCCGCCGTGCGTCTCGGTCGTCCCGTACAGCACGGCGCGGACGCTGGCCAGCGCCGTCACCGTGCACGCCACGATGGGCGACACCGGCCGCGCGCTGGAGTACGCCTCGGCCATCGAGCCCATGGTGCGCAGTTCCGGCTCGCGCTGGACCGAGGCGCTGGTCGGCCTGGACGTCGCGACGGCACTGCTGGGGGAGGACGTCCGGCGGGCCATGAGCCTCGGCTGCCGGGCGCTCGAACTGACCCGTCCGGTGCCGATCCGCTCGGTGTGGCAGCGCGCCCGCGACCTGGAGGCGGCGGCCGTCCCCTGGGCCGAGGAGGCGCACGCCGCCCGCTTCAGCGCGCTGCTGCGCGACTGGGGCCGCACGCCCCTGGCCCGTCCCGTCGTGGCGGGCTGACGCCGCCGGAACGCGGGCCGGAACGCGGGCCGGGACGGCGGCGGGGAGGCCGCCGTCCCGGGACGTCGCGGTGGAACGCGGGTCAGAAGACCGTGTCGGGGGTGGTGATCTCGACGTAGCTCTGGCCGGAGACCTTGCAGCCGTTGACCGTGCCGCTCACGGTCGAGGCGCCCTCCCAGTAGCCGCCGCCGGGGGCGTCCTCCCAGGCGACCTCCTGGTCGCGGCGCTGCGGCGTGACCGTGAACTCGCCGCCGGGCACGCGGACCTTCCAGCCGCTGGTGTAGGTCAGGTTGGTGACCGGGCTCGTCCAGCTTCCGACGGGTGTCATCGAGAGCTTGGACGGGTCGAGGAGGGCGGTCGTGCCGTCCGCCCGGACGAGCGTCCCGGCGCGGCGGACCACGCCGTTCGCGTCGTTGATCAGGTACACCATGTACTGGGTGCCGTTGGTGAGCTGGATGCTGAACCAGTCCCAGCGGCCGTAGCCGGACTTGAAGTCCCCGTACTGGTGGTCGAACCAGGACTGGCCGGTGACCTTGATCGCCTCACCGTGGTCGTACACCGTGCCCGAGGTCTTCAGGTTGGTGTACGAGTAGTAGTACGACTGGCCCCACTGGGCGTAGTCGATGAGGCCCCGCACGCCCTTGTAGTTGCCGTGCAGCGCCGGCGGGGTCTTCTGGACGAGGGACAGGTCGATCTTGTACGAGCCGTCCTGGAAGCCGCCGCCCAGCTTGTAGCTCCCGTTCTTGCCGGACATGTTCCAGTCGTCCACGGCGATGTCGTAGCCGCCGTCGGCCGGGATGGTGTCCGGGAGCCCGGCGGCGCGCGACTCCCACTTGAACTTGTCGGCGGTAAGGTCGGTGACCGACAGGTTCCCCGCGTACCCCGACAGGGTCGGGTACTGGATCTGGTTGCGGAAGAAGACCTGCTCGAAGCCGTAGTCGTGGCGCTTGCCCTTGCTGTCCACACCGCTCAGGTGGCCGGTGTAGTAGTACCACTCGCGGGTGGCGTTGTGCGGCGACTCGTCCTTCGGGATCGAGATCCCCACCGTGTCGGCGGAGGCTGGGGCGGGGGAGGCCAGGAAGAGGGACAGCGCGGCCGCGGACGCCGTCCACAGCGCGGTCAGCCGCCGCGCCCGGCCTTTGTGATCTTGGATCATGGGGCGAACCCTAGCCCCGCGAAAACCGGTGGAGGAAGGCCCAGATCCATCGCAGAATCGGGCTCATGCGCAAGATTCCGACCGTCTTCACCCGCGACTGGGCGGGGGATCCGAAGTACGTGACCCGCGTTCCCGATCCTGACTGCGCCTGGGTCCTGGCAGGTCTCGGCGTCGCGACCCGCAAGTTCGACGGCACGTGCGTCCGGTTCGACGGCGAGCGCTGGTGGGCCCGCCGCGAGGTCCGCGCCGGCCGGACGGCCCCGGCCGGGTTCGTTCCGGTCGCCGCGGACGAGGTGACGGGGAAGACCGTCGGCTGGGAGCCCGCCGAGTCGTCCGCGTTCTGGAAGTACCTGCGGGCCGCCGCCGGTGACGCCGACTGGGAGGCGGGCACCTACGAGCTGATCGGCCCCAAGGTCAACGGCAACCCGGAGGGGGTCGAGGCGCACACCCTCGTCCCGCACGGCGGCGAGCGCCTCGACGGCGTCCCGCTCGACTTCGACGGGCTGCGCGAGTGGCTGCTCGCCCATCCCTACGAGGGGATCGTGTGGCACGCGCCGGACGGGCGGATGGCCAAGCTCAAGCGCCGCGACATGCCGTCCTGACCGTCCGATCGGAGCCAGGAGCCAGGAGCCAGGAGCCAGGAGCCCGGAGCCCGGAGCGCGAGGATCGGACGGTTCGCCGGGGCCGCGTTCGGGCCCCTCCGGGAGGTGTGGGGAGTCACGGCGGGCGGATCGCACCGCCGTGACCCCGTCCCCCCACACCGCAGGCGGACCCGGCGCGTCAGGCCCGGAGCGGACGCGCCTTCCCGCGCACTTCCGCTCCGCCCCCTTGGACCTGGCGCGAACGCCATCCACTTCGGTGCGCACGAAGTTAGCGGGGTCTGAAGCGCGGGTTCACCGGCTTCGGAAGCACGTCGCCGAGCGGTCGGTCGCCTGCGGTGAGCGGTCGCTCGCGCGGGACGGACGGCGCGCCCCGCAGGATGCCCGGACGGCGGTCACAGGTAGAGGCCGTAGAGCTCCTCGGGGTGGTCCCAGATCGGGGGCATGTCGTCGGCGGCGAGGGTGATCAGCGCGTCGCGGTCCGGGCGCTCCGGCAGGGACGCGATCCGCTGCGCCTGGTTGGCGACGGCCATGTCCAGCAGGTTCCGCATGAGGCGTCCGTTGCCGAAGCCCGCGCCGCGCGGGACGCGTCGCAGCATGCCCGCCAGCAGGCCGGGCAGCTCGTCGTCCAGCCGGAAGCCGTCGCCCTCGGCGAGCGCGGCGAACACCGCGACCAGCTCCTCGTCGGAGTAGTCGGGGAAGTGGATCTGCTTGGGGAAGCGCGAGTCCAGGCCCGGGTTGGCGGCGAGGAAGTCGGCCATCTCGCGCTCGTAGCCGGCGACGATCACCACCAGGTCGTCGCGGTGGTCCTCCATCAGCTTCACCAGCTCGGCGATCGCCTCGGCGCCGTAGTCGCCCTTCAGCGGCGACTGGGTGAGGGTGTAGGCCTCGTCGATGAACAGCACGCCGCCGACGGCCCGCTCCACCAGGCGGCGGGTGCGCGGCGCGGTCTGCCCGATGTACTCGCCGACCAGGTGCGTCCGGGACGCCTCGACCAGGTGCCCGGACGACAGCACGCCGAGCCGCCGGTAGATCCGGCCGAGCAGCCGCGCGACCATCGTCTTGCCGGTGCCGGGGCTGCCGGTGAACACCATGTGCCGGGTCGGGGTGGTCACCCGCAGCCCGGACCGGACGCGCGCCCGGTCCACCCGGGCGGTCGCGGCGAGCAGCGCGATCTCGTGCTTGACGTTCTCCAGGCCGGTCAGCGCGGCGAGCTCGGCCATCGGGTCGCCCGCCGCCCTGGCGGTGTCGAGCGTCGCCGGGATGTCGCCCTTGCGGACGACCGGCTGCTCCCCGTCCGGGGTCCGCAGGCCGTCCAGCACCAGGTCGGCGAGGTAGGGCGCGAGGCGGGCGTTGCGCAGGGTCTGGACGGCGGGGGTCGCGGCGAGCAGCGTCCCGGCGGCGGCGAGGGCGTGCCGGGTCGCGCGGGCGCCGCGCTCGGCGAGCGCCCGGCGGAACAGCTCGGCATGCCCCTCGGCGCTGAACGGGCGGGTGCGCGCGATCCGGAACCGCTGCGGCAGGACGGGGTCGACCTCGCCGATCCGCCGGTCGCCGTCGGCGCCGCACAGCGCGGCGACGTGCAGTTCCGGGTGGATGGCGAGCAGCCGGTGCAGCTCCTCGGCGACGGCCTCGCCGAGGCTCGGGTCCGCGGTGACGATGTCCAGGCCCTCGAACACCAGGAGCCGGTCGGCCCCGCAGTCCCGCACGTCGGCGTGCAGCTTGGCGATGGCGTCCGGGAGCCGCTGCCCGATCAGCAGGTTCGCGGTCAGCCAGAGCGGCTCGCGGCCGAGGGACAGGGCGCGGCTGAGCTCCTGCGCGGCGTCCCGCTTGCCGGTGCCGTCCGGCCCGGCGAGCAGCAGCCGGACGCCCGGCCGGGGCGAGCCGGCCGCGCCCGCGCTCGCGAGGACGCGGTCCAGCGCGGCGGTCAGCTCCGGCTGGTC
>NZ_JBFAOF010000561.1:0-4758 GCF_040675125.1 Spirillospora sp. NPDC049652
GCCGAGCCGGCCGACCTCGATCTGCGCCAGGCAGCGCCCCGGCCGGACGACCGCCGGGTGCAACTGCGCCAGGTCCTCGTTGGTGGTGATCGCGACCAGCACGTCCCGGCCCTGCCCGAGCATCCCGTCGGTGAGGTTCAGCAGCCGGGACAGGCCCTGCCCGGCCGACTGCTTGGCCTCCCCGCGGATCAGCTCGTCGCAGTCCTCCAGGATGAGCAGCCGCCAGTCGCGCTCCTCGTCGTCCTCCTCGCCCATCGTCGCCTGGAACAGGTAGCTGGGGGAGGAGAACAGCACCTCCGGGTCGAGCACGCAGTCCGACCGGCACCAGTCCTTCCACGCGCGCGCGAGCGCCCGCAGCGCCGTCGTCTTGCCGGTGCCCGGCGGACCGTGCAGCAGCAGGATCCGCCCGTTCACCTCGCCCGGCGTGAGCGCCATGACCCGGTCGAGCGCGGTGGCGACGTCCGCGGTGTAGTTGCGCCGCACGTCGGTCCACGGATCGGCCGTGATCGCCCGCTCGGTGCGCTGCGGACCGTGCCTGCCGTGGTGCCAGAACCCCATCTCGACATGCGTCTCGGCGGGCTTCGGCGGCTCGGTCGCGTCCTTGACCGTCTGGTCCAGGACGGACTGGGCGAGCTCGTCGTCCACCGCCGTGACCGCCACGTACGCGGTGCCGTGCGACCACCGGTTCACCAGCAGCGTCCAGCCCTCGCCCGTGGCGAGCACCGACTTCTTGTCCTTCTCGTTCGCCACCCGCAGCAGCCGCGCCCCCTCGGGCAGCAGCCGCGCGTCCTTGCGGACGTCGTCCAGCCGCGTCGAGCGCGACCACGGCTGCTCCCCGGACGCGAACGGACGCAGCGAGAGCACGTCCATCACGTCGGCCGGGGAGTTGCTGTCGCTGAGGTTCAGCACCACGGGCAGCGTGAGGTCGTCACCGGAGGCCGTGGCGACCTCCGGGGCCTCGACCAGATGCAGGAACTCCCCGCGTCCCTCTCGTGATGCCGTCATGTCCTCGATGATCGGTAGGGGGCGGTGTCCACGTCCAGTGAATTACTTCTCCTCCGCCTTCGGCTCGGCGTCCGCCGCGTCCGTCTTCGGCTCGGCGGGCTCGGCCTTCGGCTCGGCGGGCTCCGCCTTCGGCTCGGCGTCGGCCGGGGCGTCCGCCTTCGGGGCGGCGGCGTCCGTGCCCGGGGCGTCGGCCTTCGGCGCGGTGTCGGCCTTCTTCGGCTCGGCGGCCTGGACGGCGGCCTGCTCGGCGGCGGCGCGGGCCTCGCGGCGGGCGCGGCGCTCCTCGGCCTCGCGGGCGTCCAGCTCCTCGGCCTCCTCGGGCGTCGGCGCGGAGCCGCCGAGGTAGGCGGGCTGCCACCAGGACTCGGACTCGGCCGGGATGTCGGGGTACTCGCGCTGCGCCTTCTCCAGCAGCTCCTGCATCCGGGCGCGCAGGTCCTTGGTGACCTGGTCGTAGTCGTCGCCGCGCTTGGGGTACATCGGCTCGCCGATGAGGATCGTGACCGGGACGTTGCGCTGGAACAGCCGCTTCTTGCGGCCCTTGGTCCACATCCGCTGCGGGCCCCAGATCGCGACCGGGATCAGCGGGACCTTCCCGGCGACCGCCATCCGGACGGCGCCGCTCTTGATCTCCTTGACGGTGAACGAGCGGCTGATCGTGGCCTCGGCGAAGACGCCGACGATCTCGCCGCCCTTCAGCGCGGTCAGCGCGGCCTTGAAGGACGCCGCGCCGGCCTCCCGGTCCACCGGGATGTGGTGCATGCCGCGCATCAGCGGCCCGGCGATCCGGTGGTCGAAGATCTCGCTCTTGGCCATGAACCGGGCGAGGCGTCCGGCCGGGTGGACCGCCAGCCCCGCGAAGATGAAGTCGAGGTAGCTGACGTGGTTGCTGACCAGAACCGCGCCCCCGGTGGGCGGGATGTGCTCGGTGCCCTCAAGGCGGATCTTCAGGTTCAGGGCTCTGAACAGGCCGAGCGCCGCCTTGATCACCGGCGGGTACACGTATTCCGACATGCCTGCAACCTACCTTGCCCCCCGCCCTCACCCGGCAAGATCACCTTCCGTCTGCCGGATGGATCGCGCGGGAGGGGCCGACTCTGAGAAGCTGTGCGGGACAGCGGTGGACTCCGGGGAAGGGGGGTTGCGGAATGGAACCAGAGGCGACTGGCGGCGGCAGGCCGGGCGGCGGCCCGCGCGACGCGGCGTCCGACGTGCACGCCCTGATCCGCGACCTGCTCCCCGTGCTCGCCCCCAGCGCCTGGCTGGACGCCGCGACCTCGGAGATGGTGCTCACCATCGGGCACTCCCAGGCCCGCGCGTCCACCGCGACCGTCCTGGAGCGCTGCGCCGACCAGCCCCGCACCCGCTGGCCCAGCCTGGTGGACGAGTGGGTCCGCGAGGTCGGCGACCGCGCCTCCCGCGCCGTCGGCGAGATGGAGCTGTTCGGCGACGTGCGCGAGCTGCTGCGGCTGCGGATCGTCCCGAAGCTCACGCCGGACGACCGGGAGGGCCTGGTCGTCGTCCCGGCGGGGGACCACTTCGACGCCGTCGTGGTGATCGACCACCCGCGCTACGGCGGCCCGCTGACCCGCGACCGGGCCGGGCTGCTCGGCCTGCGCCGGCTCGGCTTCGTGATGACCAACACCCACGACCGCGAGCTGGCCGACGTCGAGGTCCGCGACCAGCCGCTGCTGCCGGGCCGCGACGTCCGCGTGGTGACCAAGCCCGGCAGCCGCTACGTCTCGGCCCTGCTGTCCGAGGTGCACCAGTTCCTGCCGTCGCCGAACGAGCACGGCGCGCTGGTCGGCGCGCCCAGCCACAACACGCTGCTGATCTACCCGATCAGCAGCCGCGCCGTGGAGGAGGTCCTCCCGGTCTTCGCCGACGTCGTCGCCGAGATGCACGCCGCGGCCGACGACCCGTGCGCGCCCGGCGTCTACTGGTCGCACGGCGAGCGCCGGCTGACGCCCGTCCTGCGGAACCCGGACGGCCCCGCCGACGCAGAGTTCAGCGACCTGCTGAAGATCCTCCCCGACGCCGAGGACTAGCCCGGCCGGAACGGACCGGAACGGGCGGTCCGCGCCTCGCCCGCCTGTCCGGCGCGGGAGACGCGGCCCGCGCGGGTCAGGGGAGCTTCCAGTCGACCGGGGAGGCGCCCTGCTCGGCGAGGAGCTGGTTGGCGCGGCTGAACGGGCGGGACCCGAAGAAGCCGCCGTTGGCCGACATCGGGGACGGGTGGGCCGACTCGATGCAGGGCACGCCGTCGAGCAGCGGGCGCAGGTTGCGGGCGTCCCGGCCCCACAGGATCGCCACGAGCGGGCGGCCCCGGGCGGCGAGCGCGCGGATGGCCTGCTCGGTGACCTCCTCCCAGCCCTTGCCGCGGTGCGAGGCGGGCTTGCCGGGACGCACGGTGAGGGCCCGGTTCAGCAGCAGGACGCCCTGCCGCGTCCAGGGCGTGAGGTCGCCGTTGGACGGCTCCGGCAGGCCGAGGTCGTTCGTCAGCTCGCGGTAGATGTTCACCAGTGAGCCGGGCAGCGGGCGGACGTCCGGGGCGACCGAGAACGACAGTCCGACCGGGTGGCCCGGGGTGGGGTAGGGGTCCTGGCCGACGATCAGCACCCGGACCTCGTCGAACGGCTGCTGGAAGGCGCGCAGGATGTGGTTCCCGGCGGGCAGGTAGCGGCGGCCCGCCGCGACCTCGGCGCGGAGGAACTCGCCCATGGCGGCGATGCGGGGGGCGACGGGGTCCAGGGCCTTGGCCCAGCCCGCCTCGACGGTCTCCGCGAGTGGTCGTGCGGTCATGGCGCACCAGCTTAGCCAGGGGCGGATCTGTCCACATGCGGACGTCGAAACCGGGTTATCTTCTGACGCGCCACGCGAAGCTCCGCACGTGAATTGGGTGAAACGTCCCGTTAAGTCGTGGTTACTTTCCCCTCTCCCACGTTGACCGAGGGTGCCCGGACCGCATAACTCCTTGAGACGGGGCACCGCGACGGAGACGGCGCCCCGGACCGCGGACCGACGACCACCCCCGCAGGGCCCGGCGCACGATCCAGCGACGAGAGCGGGACACCACCAGATGACCCAGCAGACGACTCCGCAGATCACCCAGCTGACCACCCTGGACGCGACCTTCCTCCACGCCGAGGCCGGCGGCACCCACGCGCACATCGCGGGCCTCGGGATCCTCGACCCGAGCGGCCTGCCGGACGGCCGGGTCACGGTGGAGGCGGCCGTGGAGCTCATCCGCGAGCGCGCGCACCTGGCGGCCCGGCCGCTGCGGCGGCGGCTGGCCGGGGTGCCCTTCGGCCTCGACCACCCGTACTGGGAGGACGACCCCGCGTTCGACCCCGCCCGGCACGTGTCCGAGGTGACGCTGCCCGCCCCCGGCACGGACGCGCAGCTCGCCGAGGCGGTCGCCGCGCTGCACGCCCGCCCCCTCGACCGGAGCCGCCCGCTGTGGGAGCTGGTGCTGGTCCAGGGCCTGGCGGGCGGCCGCGCGGCGGTCTACGTCAAGGCGCACCACGCCGCGGTCGACGGCGTCCTGGCCGCCGAGACGCTCGCCGCGCTGCTCGACATCACGCCCGAACCGCGCGAGCTGCCCGCCGACGACGCCGCGCCGCTCCGCGCGCCCAGCCCCGTCTCGCGGCTCCGCACGGGCCTGCTGAGGACGGCGCTGCACCCGGTCCGCGCCGCGCTGTCGGCCGCCCGCACGGCCCCCCATCTCGACGAGGTGCCGGGCGTCGCGGGCCT
>NZ_JBFAOF010000562.1:0-4758 GCF_040675125.1 Spirillospora sp. NPDC049652
AGCCGCCCGGCGGCGGACGGCCGGCACCCGACCCACCGGCACACGGCCGCCGCCGGACCCGACCCGATTCCACATCCGTCCCTAGATCCCGTGCGCCGCGTCCGTCGGGTCCCGCGAAGGACCCGGCGGGCGCGGCCACCCCAGGAGCCGAGAAGATGACCCACCACGACCCGTCCGCCACCGACCGGCGGGCGTTCCTGCGCACCGCGGCGCTGCTCGGCGCCGCCGTGCCGCTCGTCGCCGCCGGATGCTCCACCACCGACCCCGAGCAGGAGCAGCGGGGCGGCGGCACGCTCAAGCGCGCCAAGCAGGACGGCAAGATCACCATCGGATTCGCCAACGAGTCGCCCTACGGCTACACCGACAAGGGCGGCAAGCTCACCGGGGAGGCGCCCGAGCTGGCCCGGGTGATCTTCAAGGAGCTCGGCATCGACAAGGTCGAGGGCGTCAACGTCGACTTCGGCGGGCTGATCGGCGGGCTCAAGGCCAAGCGGTTCGACGTGATCGCCGCCGGCATGTTCGTGCTGCCCGGACGCTGCGCGGAGGTCGCCTTCGCCGACCCCGACTACGTCGCCAAGTCGGCGTTCATGGTGCCGAAGGGCAACCCCAAGGGCGTCCACAAGTTCGAGGACGCCGCCGCCAAGAAGCTGAAGGTCGGCGTGCTCACCGGCGCGGCCGAGGCCGACTACGCCACCAAGCTCGGCGTGTCCAAGGGGAACCTGAAGACCTTCCCCGACCAGCCGAGCGCGTTCGAGGGCCTGAAGGCCGGCCGGATCGACTGCATCGCCCTGACCCGCATCTCCCTGACCGACCTGCTGTCCAAGCACCAGGGCTCACCGTTCGAGGTCACCGACGCCTACGTGCCGGTCATCGGCGGCAAGGAGCAGCTCGGCGCGGGCGCGTTCGCGTTCCGCAAGGCCGACACCGACCTGCTGAAGGCGTTCAACGGCAAGCTCGCCGAACTCAAGCAGGGCAACCGGCTGCTCCCGATCATCAAGCCGTTCGGGTTCAGCCAGGCCGAGCTGCCGGGCCCGAACGACACGGCCGCCCGGTTCTGCCAGGGCTGATCGCCATGTCCGACGTACTCGACAGTTACCCGCTGCTGCTCAGGGGAGCCTGGACCACCCTCCAGATCACCCTGCTCGGCGCCGCGTTCGCCCTGGTCATGGCCCTGGTCGTGGGGCTGGCCGGGACGGCCCGCAGCACCGTGCTCCGCGCGGTCAACCGGCTCTACGTGGAGTTCTTCCGCGGCATCGCCGCGCTGGTGCTCATGTACTGGTTCTTCTACGCGCTGCCGCTGCTCGGCCTGCGGTTCACGCCGATCGCGGCGGCCGTCCTCGCGGTCGGGCTGAACTACGGCGCCTACGGCGCGGAGGTCGTGCGCGGCTCGGTCAACGCCGTCCCGCGCGCCCAGTGGGAAGCGGCCTGCGCGCTGAACTTCACCGCCTTCCAGCGGCTGCGCCGGGTGCTGCTCCCGCAGGCCACGGCGCTGATGCTGCCGCCGTTCGGCAACCTGCTCATCGAGCTGATGAAGGCCACGGCGGGCGTGTCGCTGGTGGCGATCGCCGACCTGACCTTCCGGGCCAAGCAGATCCAGGCGTCCACGGGCCAGACCGCCGCGACGTTCGCGGTGATCCTGGTGATCTACTTCGTGATCGCCCAGGCGCTGCAGGTGCTGGTGCGGCTCGCCGAACGGCGCACCGCGCGGATGCTCGGCCGCGGCCTGCCGCCGCGTCCGGCCACCGTGAAGGCCGCCGCCGGGCAGGCGGTGACGCCGTGAACTGGGACTGGAACTACACCGGCGACCTCATCCCGGACCTGCTGGACGGCCTGCGCGTCACGATCATCGCGACGCTGTTCGGCTACCTGATCGCGCTGGCCCTCGGCCTGGTCTGGGCGCTGCTGCGGCGCTCGCCGAACGTGGTGCTCAACCAGACCGTCCGGTGGGTGACCGAGTTCATCCGCAGCACCCCGCTGCTGGTCCAGCTGTTCTTCATCTTCTACGTGCTGCCCTCCTGGGGGATCACGCTCGGCGCGCTGACCGCCGGGATCGTGGGCCTCGGGCTGCACTACTCGACCTACACCGCCGAGGTGTACCGGGCGGGCATCGAGGACGTCGCGCGCGGCCAGTGGGAGGCCGCGACGGCGCTGAACCTGCCGCGCCGCCGGGTGTGGTTCGCCGTGGTGCTGCCGCAGGCGGTCCGGCGGATCGTCCCGACGCTCGGCAACTACCTGATCGCCCTGTTCAAGGACACGCCGTTCCTGTTCGGGATCACCGTGAGCGAGCTGCTGGCCAGCGCGTTCGACGAGGGCGCGCACACCCTGAAGTACCTGGAGCCGATCACCGTCGCCGGGCTGTTCTTCATCATCGTCAGCGCCGTGTCGTCCCTGGCCCTGCGACGTCTGGAGAAGCGCTATGCCACCAACTGACCTCACCTCGCCCGCCGAGCCGCTGCCCGAGAAGGCCACCGCCGGCGACGCCGCCGAGCCCGCCGCGGCGAAGCCCGCGACCGGCGCCCCCGACGCGGTCAAGGCCCCGACCAGGGTCCCGTGCGGCATCAGGTTCGAGGAGGTGGTGAAGCGCTTCGGCGACAACGTCGTGCTGGACCACCTGGACTTCACCGTCGCCGCCGGGGAGCGGGTCACGCTGATCGGGCCGAGCGGCTCCGGCAAGACCACGATCCTGCGGCTGCTGATGACGCTGGAGCGGCCGGACGGCGGGGTGATCCGCGTCGGGGACGACCCGCTGTGGCACATGGAGCGCGGCGGGAAGCTCGTCAAGGCCAACGAGCGGCACCTGCACGAGATGCGCAAGCGGATCGGCATGGTGTTCCAGCAGTTCAACCTGTTCCCCAACATGAACGTGCTGCGCAACCTCACCGAGGGGCCGGTGCACGTGCTGGGGCTCGGCAAGGACGAGGCGGTCGAGCGGGCGCGCGGCCTGCTGGAGATGGTCGGCCTGGCCGACAAGGAGGACGCGCACCCGACCCAGCTGTCGGGCGGCCAGCAGCAGCGCGTCGCGATCGCGCGGGCGCTGGCGATGGAGCCGACCGTCCTGCTGCTGGACGAGGTGACCTCCGCGCTCGACCCCGAGCTGGTCGTCGGCGTCCAGGACCTGCTGCGCGACATCGCCCGCAGCACCGACGTGACGATGCTGTGCGTGACCCACGAGATGGGCTTCGCGCGCGACATCTCCAACCGGGTGCTGATGTTCGACCAGGGCCGCATCGTGGAGGAGGGCACGCCCGAGGCGATCTTCGAGGATCCGAGCGAGGAGCGGACCCGCGAGTTCCTGCGCGCGGTACTGGCGTCCTGACGAGGCGGCCGCGTCCTCACGGGGCGGCCACGTCCTCCGCGCGACGCCGGCCGGAGCCCGGTGGCCGTGAGGTCGCCGGGCTCCGGCATGCCCGGGGACGACCCTCGCGTGGGCGCGCCCCCGCCAGGCATGGCCTAGATAAAGGAGAGCATCGCGCGGGGGGATGGTCAGGACCGAATGCCGTTCGGTACGGTGGGGGCATGAGTGACGGCGCGGCCATCGCGGGACTCGGCATGACCGAGCTCGGCAAGGTGTACGGACGCAGCCCGCGCAGGCTGGCCGCCGACGCGGTGCGCGCGGCGGTCGGCGACGCCGGCCTGGCCCTCGGCGACCTGGACGGGCTGCTGGTCAGCCACGGCCTCGGCGGCTCCCCCGGGATCGAGCTGGCCGACACCCTCGGCCTGCGCGACCTGCGCCTGCTGACCCAGATGAACTCCTTCGGCGCGACCGCCGGCGCGATGCTCTCCTACGCGGCGATGTCGGTCCTGTCCGGCGCCGCGACGACCGTCGCCTGCGTGTTCGCCGACGCGCCGCTCAAGCCGAAGCAGTCGGCCGGCTCGGCCTACCACCGCGACGCCCCCGAGTGGTACGGCTTCGGCGGGATGACCGCCGCGCTCGGCTTCCGCAGCGTCAACGCGTTCTACGCGCTCGCCGCGCAGCGCCACATGGCCCGCTACGGCACGACCAGCGAGCAGCTCGGGGCGATCGCGGTCGGCACCCGCGCCTGGGCGTCCCGCAACCCGCTCGCCCAGATGCGCGAGCCGATCACCCTCGCCGACCACCAGAACTCCCGCTGGGTCGCCGAACCGCTGCACCTGCTCGACTGCTGCATCGTCTCCAACGGCGCCGTCGCCGTCGTGGTGACCAGCGCCGACCGCGCCGCCGACCTGGCCCGCCCACCCGTCCACCTGTGGGGCTGGGGGCAGGGGCATCCGGGCCTCCGCAAGGAGCGCGGCAGCGGGTTCGGGCTGGTCACGGGCGCGGCGACGTCCGGACCCATCGCGATGAAGATGGCCGGGATCACGCCGGACGACGTCACGCAGGCCCAGCTCTACGACTGCTACACCTACACCGTCCTCGTGTCCCTGGAGGACTACGGCTTCTGCGGCAAGGGCGAAGGGGGCCCGTTCGCCGCGTCCGGCGCGCTGGCCCCCGGCGGCCCGCTGCCGGTCAACACCGGCGGCGGGCAGCTGTCCGGCTACTACATGTGGGGCATGACGCCGGTCTCGGAGGCCGTGATCCAGGCCCGCGGGGACGGCGGCGACCGCCAGGCCGCCAACGACGTGATCCTGGTCAGCGGCAACGGCGGCATCCTCGACCACCACGCGACGCTGGTCCTCAGCCCGCACCGGAAGGGGGCCTGATGGACATCGGGATCCTGCGCCGCGACGGCCGCACCGACGGCTTCTTCGACGCCGCCGCCCGCGACCGGCTCGCCGTCC
>NZ_JBFAOF010000563.1:0-4752 GCF_040675125.1 Spirillospora sp. NPDC049652
AGGCTGGGCGCGATGACCGCGGACGCGACCGCGTCCGGCCGGTGCGCGTGCAGCGTCAGCGCCAGCAGGCTCGTCGTCTGCATCGGGGCGACCAGCAGGATCAGCGCGTGCGACGGGCTGCGCCGCGACAGCAACGCCTGGAGCACGAAGGCCCGCCACACCACGGAGCTCTGCCACGCCAGGGACGCCCGTCGCGCGAGGGACGCCCGCCCCGCCACCGACGTCCGCGTCATACCCGCATCCCCCTGTCGCCGACGGTGCGCAGGTAGACCTCTTCGAGCGTCGGCTGGGCGTGCCGCGCGGTGAGGACGTCCCGCTCGACCAGCCAGGCCAGGACGCGCCGGGACCCCTCCCGGTCGGCGGTGTGGACGCGCCAGCGGTCGTCCAGCCGCTGGACGTCGGTGACCTCGGGCAGCAGGGCCAGCGCTTCGGCCGCTGAGGCGTCGTCGTGGGTGAAGTCGACGCACTCGCGGTCGCCGAGGATCCGGCCGACGTTCGCGGTGTCGTCGGTGAGCAGCAGGCGTCCGCGGTCGATGAGCGAGACCCGGTCGCAGAGCGCGGTCGCCTCGTCCATGTCGTGGGTGGCCAGCAGGAACGTCCGGCCCTCGTCCCGCAGGTCGAGGACGAGGCGCCGGAACGCGGCGCCCGCGACGGGGTCGAGGCCGGACGTCGGCTCGTCCAGGAACAGCACCTGCGGCTCGTGCAGCAGGCCGCGCGCCAGGTGCAGGCGCTGGCGCATCCCGCGCGAGTACCGTTCGACGGGCTCGTCCGCGCGCTCGGCGAGCCCGACCCGCTCCAGCAGCGTGTCGGCCCGCCGCCGGACGGTCCGGGCGTCGAGCTTGTACAGCGCCCCCCAGAACTGCAGGTTGCGGCGGGCGCTGAGCCGGTCGTAGAGCCCCCGGTCCCCACCGAGGACGAGCCCGACCAGCGACCGGACGGCCCTGGTCTCGGCGACGACGTCGTGCCCGAGCACCCGGGCCGTTCCCGACGTCGGCAGCAGCACGGTCGAGAGGATCTTGACCAGTGTGGTCTTGCCCGCGCCGTTCGGCCCGAGCAGCCCGTGGATCTCGTTGCGGGCGATGGTCAGGGTGAGGTCGTCCAGGGCGACGACGGAGTCCTTGCGCCTGCGCTCGTACGTTCGGCGCAGCGCGGTTGCGGCGACGGCGACTTCCATGCCCCGACCGTGACCGTAAGGCCCCGCCCCAAGCCATAAGGCCGCGGCCTTAGAAATCTGCCGTGGTCTTAAGCCGAGTCAGACCGCGCCTTCCAGGCAGCGCGAGCGCAGGTCGGTCAGGGCCGTCTCGATGCGGTTTGTGGCCTTGCGGATGTGCGGAAGGTCCGCCGGGTCGGTGCTGTCCAGCGCGGCGAGCTGCTCCTCGACCGTCCGGCCGTAGAGCATGCTCGTCGACGCCTTGAAGCGGAGCGCGCCCGTCTCGTCGCCGAGTTCGTGCCCGGCCAGCACCGCGATGTCGTACTCCTCGAACAGGTACTGCTGGAGCGAGTGCGAGTCGGTGATGCCCAGCGCGGCCAGGGGCGCGCGGAGCGGTTCGAAGTCGGGGTAGACGTAGAACGCCCCGGTGGGCGGTCGGCACCGGGCCCCCGCGGCGACCATGACGGAGTGCAGGGCCCGGGCGACGGAGCCGTGCAGGCGCGCGCTCGCCGCCAGGCGCCGGCGGACCTCGGGCGGGTCGCCGAGCACGTAGCCGGCCACCTCCTGCATCGGGTGGGCCAGCGTCGACCACAGGTCGCTCGCGACGCCGAGCACGCCCGCCTGGATCTGCTCGCCGCGCCCGCTCACCGGGAACCGCGCCAGGCCGATGCGCCAGCCGCCCAGGGCCATGCTCTTGGACAGGCCGGTCGTGACCACGGTGCGGTGCGGGGCCACCTGGGCCGGGCTCAGGAACTCGGTCCCGGGGTCGTGGAGGACGTCGCGGTAGATCTCGTCGGACAGCAGGACCAGGTCCTCGTCCTCGGCGATGGAGCAGATCGTCCGCACCAGGTCGGGCGAGGCCAGGGTGCCGGTCGGGGTGTCGGGCAGCGTGCAGATCAGCAGCCGGGGGTCCAGGCCCCGGGCGCGCGCGGCCCGGATGGCGGCCCGCAGGGCGGCCGGGTCCGGGACGCCGCCGTACTCGGTCGTGATGGGCACGCCGATCGGGGTCTTGCCCGCCAGCCGCGCCTGCGGCGCGTAGCTGTTCCAGCAGGGCCGGGGCAGCAGGACGTCACCGGGGACGGCGAGCTGCACGGCCATGAGGAGCGGCTTGCTGCCCGGCGCGACGACCACCTGCTCGGCGTCCGTGGGCAGCCCGCGGCGGCCGAGGAACCCGGCGGCCGCCTCCCGGACCGCCTGCGTGCCGGCGACCGGCCCGTAGGTGGTCTGGTGCGCCGCGTCCGTGAGCAGCTCCGCCAAAGACGCCAGCAGCGGCAGCCGGGACTCGCCGAACGCCAGGTTCATGATGTCGGCGCCGGCGGCGTTCAGCCGGTCCACGACCTGGTTCAGCTCCAGGTTGGGAGACATGCGCCAGTGGGCCATCGTCTGGTCTCCTTACTGCTGCGCGGCGGCCTCAGCGGTCGGCGCCGGCGTCGGAACGGATGCGGCCGCGCTCGGACGGGCGGGTTCCAGGCGGACCTGGACCGCGCGCCGCCCGGCCGGCGGTGGGTCATTGCTCCCGGGCCTCGGTCACGTCCGCGAGATGGCGGACGACGTCGGTGAACCGGTGCCGCCGTTCGAAGACCTCGCGCTGGCGCCGTGCCCCGCAGCCGTCGCGCCGGAGTCTCCCGACGGTGGTGGTGACGTACTCCAGGTCGCCGGCGTCGCGCAGGGCGTCGTGCACGTGCGCGATCAGCTCGTCGACCATGGCCGGGGCCGGGACGAGCTCGGCGGTGCGGGGATGGAGCGCCTGGCCCTCCAGGCCGTCGCGCGCGGCCCGCCAGCGTGCCAGCGGCAGGATCTCCTCGCGGACGCGCGGGACGGGCCGCCCCTGCGCGGCGGTGCGCAGCGCCGTCCGGACCAGGGCGCGCGCCAGGACGGCCTGCAGGACGGCCTCGTCGACGCTGGACGCGACGTCGGGCGCGCGGACCTCCAGGGTCGGCCAGGTCATGGAGGGGCGGGCGTCCCAGTAGACCATCTTGGCGTCCATGATCGTTCCGGTGGAGATCAGCGTGCCCAGGGTGTCGCGGTAGCGCTGCGGCGTGGCCAGGCGCGGCGGGATCCCGGCGCAGGGCCACAGGGCGCCGGCGACCGTGCGCCAGCTGGCGTGGCCTGAGTCGGCGCCGTCCACGAACGGCGAGTTGGCGCCGAGCGCGATCAGGGTCGGCAGCCAGGAGCGCAGGTGGTCGCAGGCGCGGACGGCCTCGGCGAGGTCGAGGGTGCCGACGTGGACGTGGCAGCCGCTGTTGGCGAAGGTCTCGGTGAGCGCGCCGAAGCGGGCGCGCTGGACGTGCCGTCGCGGCTCGTCGGCGAGGACCGGTTCGCCGGTGCGGCGGAGCACGGGCGTGGCGCAGGCGACCAGCCGGCATCCGCGCGCGGCGGCGGCCTCGGTGAAACCGCGCCGCAGCCGCAGCAGCTGGGCGTGCAGTTCCCTGGCCGTGCGCGCGACGGGGGTCGCCGACTCCACCTGGAACCGGGTGGCCTCCCGGTGCATGGTCCCGCTGCCGTCGTCGGCGTCGGCCAGCACGGTCTGCGCCATCGCGGCGGGCTCGAGGGTCTCCGCGTCGACGAGGACGAACTCCTCCTCCACCCCCAAGGTCAGCGGGGACACGGACGACGGCGGATCCACGGGCGCGGGTCGGACACCTGGTGTGGACACTGCTCCTCCACCTGGGCTCGGATGTGCCGGACGGATCTGCGGAGCCCCATCCGGGGGCGGACCCGCTCACACCTCCCCATTGTCACCCAATGCATATAGATTGTAACCTAAGGTCATGGAATGGAGTCGGTGATCATCTCCCGCCGACCCGGCGGGGCCGCTACAGCAGGCCGCGGTCGTGGGCGGCCGCCACGGCCTCACCGCGTGAGGACGCGTCGAGTTTCGCCATCAGGTTGGAGACGTGGACGCTGGCCGTCTTGGGGGAGATGAACAGCTCGGCGGCGATCTCCCTGTTGGAGCGGCCCCGGGCCAGCAGGCGCAGGACCTCCGACTCGCGCGCGGTGAGAGGGCCCTTGGTGGAGCCGGCCAGCCCGGCGCGGCGGGCGCGTTCGGAGATGCGGCGCCGCAGCGGCGCGGCGCCCAGCGCCGAGGCGATCCCGTCGGCGCGGTGCAGGCGGCCTGCGGCGGACGCGCGGGCGCCCGCGGCGAGGTCGGCGCAGGCGGCGTCGAACAGGGCTCTGGCCAGGTCGTACGGGTGTCCCAGGCGCTCCCAGACACCGATGGCGGTGTCCCAGCCGGACGCGTCGCCCGCGTGGGCGGCGACCGCCGCGGCGTGCGCGGTGACGATCCCGCCCTCGACCGGCGCGCCCTCCACCGGCGCGGCCGTGGCCGTCGCGGCCGTGACCACCTCGGGTGGGGCGAGGACGCCCGCGCGGGCGGCGGCCTCCAGCAGCGGCCAGGTGAAGACCGGCTGGAGGGTCAGGTCCGGGTGCCGGAGCGCCGCCTCGGCGATCGCGCGGGCCGCGGGCCGGTCGTCCTCCGACAGCCGCAGGTCGATGAGCGCCTGCGCCAGCGGCAGCGAGGTCTGCGGGTAGCCGGAGTCCACGGGTTCGGCGAGCGCGATGGGCTCCGGTTCCGGGCCCGTCCCCGTCGCCGCGCGCAGGGC
>NZ_JBFAOF010000564.1:0-4745 GCF_040675125.1 Spirillospora sp. NPDC049652
CACCGCGTCCCCGAGGTCCACGACGTCCGCGCCGGTCGGGCGCCGTACCCGCGCGCCGACCTCGTGGACACGGCCGCCCCGCACCAGCACCTCCCGGGGCCCGAGGACCCCGTCCGCCACGCCGTCCCAGCAGCGCCCGGCAACGATCACGGTGTCCGCCACCGGCCCGCCCTCTCTTCCGGTTCCCTCCGCGTCCGGGCCGCGTTCACCCGGGCCGCGTTCACCCGGACCCCGTTCACCCGGACCCGGACCGGTCGTCGAAGACCTCCTTCGCCTGCCGCACCGCCGCCAGCACGCGCGGGAACCCGATGTAGGGCAGGCACTGGACGAACACCTCGATGACGTCCTCGGGCGCGACGCCGACGTTCAGCGCCGAGTCGACGTTGGCCTTCATGGGTTCGAGGTCGACGCCGATGGCCGCCAGCGCCGCCAGCCTGACGAGCTGGCGCTCGCGCATCGGCAGGCGCGTCCGGCTGTAGATGTCGCCGAACACGAACTCCAGCAGGAACCGGCCGAGGTCGGGCGCCACCTCGTCGAGTTCGTCGAGCATCCGCTGCCCGCCGGCGGCGTTGACCTGCCGCATCGTGTCGAGACCGCGCCGCCGGCGGTCGCCCGGGCCGTCCGCCGGGGTCTGTGCGGCCGGGGTTCTCACGAGCCGGTGCCGATCACGTCGCGCGCCGCGAAGAGCTCGGGGAACAGTGGCCGCCCGACCAGGTCCGCGAGGTAGGGGACGCCCTTGCCGCCGGTGCCGGGACGCTCGCCGATGATGCGGCGCACCGTCCGCGCGTGCCGGAAACGCCAGAGCTGGTGCCGCTCCTCCAGCTCCACCAGCCGCTCGGCCATCTCGTACTCGGCCCGGTGACGGTCGCAGTCCTCGTAGATGCGCCGTAGCGCCGCCACGACGGTCTGATCGGGCTCCTGGTCGCCGGAGTACAGGCGGTCCAGGCAGCTTTCGGGGACGGGGTGCCCCGTCCGCAGCAGGAAGCGCAGGAAGTCGTCGTACAGGGTCGGCTCGTTCAGCGCGCGTTCGAGCAGCTCGCGCTGCGCCGACCAGTGGTAGTGCTTCAGATAGTCCGGGCGCTTGTTCCCGAGTTTGAACTCCCACGCCCGCAACTGGGCGGACTGGAACCCGCTGGTGTCGCCCAAGACCGGCCGGAACTCGGTGAAGGACTCGGGAGTGAGGGTCGCTATCACGCTCCACTGGCCGATCATCTGGGCCTGGACGGCGTAGACGCGCTCCAGCCCGCGGGTGGCGCCGATCAGGTCGTCGTCGCGGAGCAGCGACTGCAGGTGCGCCATCTCGTGCAGCAGCAGCCTGGTCCACAGCTCGGCGGTCTGGTGCTGGATGATGAAGAGCAGCTCGTCGTGGTGCGGCGGGTCGGCGATCGGGTGCTGCGCGGTGAGGAGGCGGTCCAGGCCGAGGTAGTCCTCGTACGTCAGGTCGTCCCCGTCCCCGTCGCCGTTGTCGCGGCGTGAGCGCTTCAGCATGGGCTGCTCCAGGACAGGCGGGCGCTGCCCAGGCGGCGCAGCGCTGACACGACGGTGTCGCGCGGCGGCGCCAGGAACATCCGCACGAAGGGGAACGGGTCGGGCGCGTCCTCGCCGTCGGCGCTCTGCGGGGTCATGGTGCCCGCCCCCAGCAGCACCCCCGACCGGTCGAAACACGCGCGCCGGTACCGGTCGACGCCGTCCGCGTGCTCCTGGTACGCGGGTGGGACGGGGAACACCAGGTAGCTGGTGCAGTCACCCGGCAGGAAGGAGTCGGCGGGATAGCCCAGTTCGCGCACCAGGAAGTCGCCGACCAGGGCCCGGTGCTCGGCGCAGGCCCGGCGGAACCCTTCCAGGTACTGATCCGACTCCTCGCTCCGCAGCCACTGCGCCATGGCGTGCTGCAGTGGCACCGCGCAGGTGAACGAGCGGCGCGCCATATGGTCGTTGACGAGCCGGTCGACGGTGTCGGGTGAGCCGGTGACGGCGCCGACGCCCCAGCCGTTGCAGTTGAACTGCTTGCCCAGGGAGCGGACGGCCAGCCAGCGGCCCTCCAGGCGGGGAAACTCCTCCAGCAGGAGCCGCGGCGCGGAGGTGGGCGCCACCCCGGGGTCGGTCACGCCGAAGTAGGCGTCGTCGATCAGGATGTGCGCGCCGGCGTCGACGGCGGCGGCGAGGATGCGGCGGACGTTGTCCGTGCTCCAGTTGACGCCCGTCGGATTGTGCTGGGCGTTGACGACCACGACGGCGTCCCGGGGATCGGCCTCCTCACGCAGGACCGCCTCGACGTCGGCGGGGCGGGGCTGGAATCCGTCCTCCACGCGCAGCGGCAGATACCTGAACCGGAAGCCCTGCCCGCTGAACACTCCGTGGTAGTCCCAGCCCGGCGCGGGCGCGATCACCACGGGACGGTCGCGGGCTTCCTCCCTGACCAGCCATCCGAAGTCGGACATGCTGGCGCGGGTCCCCGAGCAGGCGACGGCCACCTCGAAATCCGCACCAGCGGCGCAGGTGTCCGGAATCCCGGCGGTCCGGGGGATATAAGCACGCAGGACGCGTTGCAGTACGGGCAGCCCGTACTGCGATATGACATAGCCGTGGACGTATGGGGGCGCCTTTTCGCTGAGTAGCCGGATCAGGCCGTCGGGGGCCTGTGACCAGGTCTCGCCCACGCTGAGGTATATCGGTTCGCCGTGAGGCGAACCGGCCTTGAGGTAGGAGTCGATCCACTCGGCGTCCTCGAAACGACGGCGGGTCCCCGCGTCCTCGGTCACCTCGGACAGGATCGACGGCATTTCGGCCTCCGCATCATGCGGCCCTGACTGCGGAGTTTGTTCCTTCCCGGAAGGATGCCGGATCTAACCGCCGTGCTCTTCATGAAAAGCTCGGGTACGCGCCCACGCGCACCATTCGTCATTACGGCAACGTCAGTTCCGGCAGGCTTCTGGCGTACCATCACATCGGTTTGAAAAAGAAAACGCATGGAAGATTGGAGATGGCGGAAGGGATCGGAATCATGGACGATCCGGCCCGGTGGGGCCTTGCGGAGGCCGCTGCGCGGATTCGCGACGGCACGATCTCCTCTGCCGAGTACACGCAGGAACTGCTGCGCCGATGCCGGTCCTGGCAAGGGTTGAACGCCTTCACCTCGCTGGGCCCAGAGACGGCGCTGCGGCAGGCGAGGCAAGCCGACCGGCTCCGCGCCCGGCAGCCGGGTCCCCTGCACGGGATTCCCCTGGCCGTCAAGGACAACATCGACGTCGCGGGCCAGGCCACCACAGGCGGGACGCCCGCCCTCAGAGGCCAGGTGGTGCGCCGGGACGCCGAGGTCTGGACCAGCCTGCGCGCGGCGGGCGCGTTCTCGCTGGGAAAGACGAACATGCACGAACTCGCCTTCGGCATCACTGGCAACAACCAGGCGTTCGGCCCCGCGCTGAATCCCTGGGCTGCCGACCGGACCGCCGGCGGCAGCAGCGGCGGCACCGCGTCGGCGGTGGCCGCCTGTCTCGTGCCGGCGGGCCTGGGGACCGACACCGGCGGCTCCATCCGCATTCCCGCCGCCCATTGCGGCGTGGTGGGCCTGCGGCCGAGCCGCGGCCGGTACGGGCAGCACGGTGTGCTGCTGCTGTCACGCACCCGTGACACGGTCGGGCTCATCGCACGCTCCGTCCAGGACGTGGCGTTGCTGGACTCGGTCATCACCTCGCCCCTTGGGGACCGGACCGGTGCCGGTGTCCCGCCGGCCTCCTGGTCCGGGGTCCGGCTCGGAGTCCCCCGCGCGCCGTTCTGGCGGGACCTGGACAGCGGCACCGAGGCCGTTGCCCGACGGCGGCTCGACGACCTGCGGCGCGCCGGCGCCGTTCTGGTCCGGACGGACCTTCCGGCGCCGGTCACCGAGCAGACGTCTCAGGCCGGGCTGGCCGTGGCGCTGTACGAGGCGCTCCGCGAGCTGCCGCGCTACCTGGCCCAGACCACTCCCGCACCGACCCTTGAGGAGCTGATCGACCAGGTCGCCGGCCCGGACGTGCGCGCTCTGCTCGATGACGCGAAACAGGTCACGGAGTCGGACTACCGGACGGCATGCCACTCGACCGTGCCGAGGATCAGCTCCGCGCTGGCCGGCCATCTGCGCGCTCTCGGCCTGGACGCCCTCGTGTACCCCACCTGTCCGCTGCCGGCGCAACCCGTGGGACACGACGAGACGGTCCTGCTGAACGGCCGGCGGGTGCCCGCGTTCGCCACCTGCATCCGCAACACCGATCTCGCCAGCGTCATCGGCTGGCCGGCGCTGAGCCTGCCGGCCGGCCTGACCGACGACGGCCTGCCCGTCGGGTTGGAGCTGTGCGGTGCCCCGGGCACCGACCGGCGGCTGCTCTCCCTCGCCAGGGGAGGCGAGCAACTATGGGAACGGCCACCAAAGCCCGGACCGCCTCCCGACAGCCCTTCCGGGACATGCCACGCCTGCACCATGCCCTGATCTGGCGGGCCGACGTGGTCAACAAGCAGATCCTCGCCCCCGTAATCGGGCGGCGGCGCCGGGCGGACCTGACGCAGCACTACTAGGCGGCACTACTAGGTCGTGCCCTGAGGATGACGATCGAGGCGTTAGCCCGCCGTGTCGGTGCCGCTGCCCGGACTGTGGACGACTGGGCCGCTCATCTCCGGCGGGGGCGTCCCATGGCTGATCATCGGCTGCGTGCGGTGGCGACGGCCGCCGGCACGATGGCCAGCGCAAGGATGCCGCCGCCGATCCCGAC